>CAZIMH010000016.1:0-24001 GCA_964540155.1 uncultured Saprospiraceae bacterium | reverse complement strand
TATTATTGGTGAATCTTCACCTAATCTTTAGACCTTATTTATTAGAATTAATTAATCTATCTTATGAAATTACTTTGGACAGTATTGTTCACATCCATAGCTATATGCGGTTTTGGACAAACAGAGAGTTACAACCACAACAAGTTTAAACAGTTAGAAGAAGAGCTGCCCACACCTAATGTTTATCGTACGGCTAGTGGCGCACCTGGTCATGAGTATTGGCAAATGAAAGCTGACTACAACATGAAGGTGGAAATACTTGATGATAAGGAGCAACTCCATGGAGAAGAAACGATCACCTATTATAATCAATCGCCTAACCCACTATCCTACTTATGGCTTCAATTAGATCAAAACGTAAGAGCACAGGATTCTCATTCGCATGATATAAGAAGCTCAGAAATCGGAGAGAGAATGAGTGCAGGCGGTCTTAATAGACTAACTCCGGATTTTGACGGTGGCTTCAAAATAAAAGCTGTCAAAGATGCCAGCGGCAAAGCAATGAAATATACCATCAATAAAACTATGATGCGTGTAGATTTGGCTAGCCCACTACAACCAGGGCAGAGTGTTAAGTTCTCAGTAGACTGGTGGTATAATATTAATAACACAAGAGAGATTGGCGGGCGAAGTGGTTATGAGGAATTTGATGATGGGCATAATGTCTATGTTATCGCTCAGTTCTATCCGCGGATGTGTTTATATAATGATGTGTACGGATGGCAGAATAAACAATTCCTAGGAAGAGGGGAGTTTACATTGACTTTCGGAAACTTTGAAGTGGAGATAACTGTACCTAATGATCACCTTGTCGCTGCTTCTGGAGAGCTTCAGAACCCTAACAAAGTTTTGACGAGTGGACAGAGAAAGAGTCTCGACAAAGCGATGAAGGAACATGAGCAACCAGTGAATATATCTAGCATGGAAGATGCAGATGACAGAATAGAAGCTGCTTCTGAAGGTATTCCTAGCAAAAAGAAATCATGGAAGTTCAAGGCAGATAACGTGAGAGATTTCGCTTTCGCCTCTTCAAGAAGATTTATCTGGGATGCTGTTGGCGTGCCTATGTCTGATGGTCGTACTGTTATGGCTGCTTCTATGTGGACCAAAGAAGGGAATTGCTTGTGGGAAAAATATAGTACTAAGGCTGTGGCACATACTGTCAAATGGTTTTCTCATTACACTATTGATTATCCATATCCTACAGCTTGGTCTATAGATGGGAACATGGGAATGGAGTATCCTATGATCTGCTTCAACTTCGGAAGATGCGAAGATGATGGTACCTATTCACAAAGAATGAAGTATGGCCATATCGGCGTTATTATTCACGAGGTCGGACACAACTGGTTCCCTATGATTATCAATTCTGATGAGAGACAGTGGACCTGGATGGATGAGGGTTTGACCACCTTTGTGCAGTATCTGACTGAGCAACACTGGGAAAGAAATTATCCTTCCCGTAGAGGACCAGCACATAAAATAGTCAACTACATGAAAGGAGATAAGGACAGGATATCTCCTATTATGACTAACTCAGAATCAATCTTCCAATTTGGAAGTAACGCTTATGCTAAACCGGCAACTGCTCTGAATATTTTAAGAGAGACAGTAATGGGAAGAGAGTTGTTTGATCATGCTCTAAAGACTTATTGTGAAAGGTGGGCTTTCAAGCATCCTACACCTGCAGACTTTTTTAGAACAATGGAAGATGCGTCTGCTGTTGATCTAGACTGGTTTTGGAGAGGATGGTTTTATACTAACGAACATGTAGACCAAGCACTAACTGATGTAGTTTATAAAAAGATAGATTCTAAAAATCCTGTAAATGTAGAAGCTAGAGAGAAGTCTAATAGAGCGGCTACTACATATGATATTTCCAGAGAAAGAAATAGACAAGATATTCCTGAAACTCTGAATGAATCTGATCCTAGTATAGAAGATTACTATACTGATTATGATCCACTAGATAAAGATGCTCTACACCAAGAAGAATATCAGAAATATCTTAGCTCTCTGAGTGACGAAGAAAAAGAGCTTATAGAAAAGGACCAGCACTACTATACCTTGTCTTTTGAGAATAAAGGAATAGTAATGCCTGTCATTCTTCTATTTAAGTATGCAGATGGTACAGAAGAACTTAAAAAACTACCTGCAGAAATATGGAGATTCGGTGACACTGTTACGAAAACATTCGTATTAGATAAACTTGTTACTGATATTGTTCTTGATCCTTACTTGGAGACTGCAGATGTAGATGTCTCTAATAACTCCTTCAAGCCGACCACATCTCCAGATAGATTTGAATTGTTTAAAAGAAGACAGAGACCAAGAGGTGCTAGTGCCGGAGAAAATCCAATGCAGCGAGCAAAGCGTGCTGAAGAGAAAAAGAAAGAGATACAACAACCTTAAAATAAAAAGAGACCTCAAAAATTGGGGTCTCTTTTTTTATTCCTTATTTATTACTCTGTCCAAAAAGCCAGATAGGATGGCATTGAATTTCTCTGGTTGTTCCATCATTGGCGCATGGCCACATTCTTCTACTACCGATAACACAGAATTAGGTAAGAGCTTATTAAATTTTTCTCCGACCCATAGTGGTGTAATAGGATCTTCCTTACCCCAGACGAGCAATACGGGCTGTTTAATATTAACAATCTTATCCTCTAGGTTATTCCTGATAGCAGACTTAGCAGTCACCACTACACGTATGGCTTTGTTTCTATCATTCACTGTCTCAAACACCTCATCCACTACCTCTTTCGTAGCTGTAGCTGGATCGTAAAATATATCCTGTGTTTTCCTTTTTATGAATTCATAATCTCCTCTCTTAGGAAAAGTAGAGCCCATAGAATTTTCAAATAAACCCGAGCTTCCTGTTAGTGTTATTGACCGCACCCTATCTGCATAAGCTAAGGCATACATTTGAGCCAGATGCCCACCTAAAGAATTACCTACTAAGTGAAAATTTTTATAATCCTTAAGAGTAACGAAATCGTGTATGTGTTTAAGTAAACCTTCTAAACTTAATTTTTTTATTGGCATAGAAAGTATTGGGAGTAGTGGTGTCACAACATTATACTCTTCCTTAAAATGCTCTTGTATTCCAGCAAAGTTACCCGTAGCACCAAATAGACCATGTAGAAGAAGTAAGACCGGTCTTCCTGGGTTGGTTTCCAGATAACTAAACTCTCCTTCTTGTATTACTTCTAGCACGGATTATGTAATTCTTCTATTCTTGTAAATATAAATATGAAACAAAGCTATACAAAGTAATATAATTGCAACTGATTGGTGAAGAACACCAAAAGACAATGGAATTGCTTTCTTGCTATAAAGTAGGGTAAGTATTCCTAAAATAACTTGCAGATTGAGACAAACAATGAGTACAATCGCCCCTCTATAGAAAATACGCCTTAATGGATACCTGAAAATCTTTATGCTAAGATACATTCCAAACGCATAGACTATATATCCTAAGTTTCTATGCAGCACATGGATTAGTGCAGGCATCAGCGTATCCTTATCATACTCTACAATGTTCTCCATGTTCCACGATTCTCTATTAAATAGTATATCCGGTAAAAACTGACCATTCATATCAGGCCAAGTAGGGTAGTATAGTGCTGCACGCATACCACTTAGCACGGCACCAAAAAATATTTGGATACAAAGTAGGCCGATAAATATGCTGGCTAACTTATATAACCTGCTATTATTAATGCTCACTTTATGTAAATCTACTGACCGATAGGTTCCCCATATAAGAAAAGAAAGGGTTGCCAATGCAATCCCTAAATGCAGTGACAACTTATAAGCATTGACCCAAGGTCGGTCCACTAATCCACTAGCAACCATAATCCAGCCAAAGACGGCAGCCATCATAGCCCAGAAGATGACATACACCAATTGCTTTATCATCCACTTATCTATCCATTTCTTCCAGATGAAAAATAGGAAAGGAAATATAAACACAAAGCCCATTGCTCTTGCCCATAATCTATGAAAGTACTCCCAGAAGTAGATGAACTTAAAATCTGAAAGAGACATTCCTTGATTGATCTTGAGATACTGAGGTGTTTGCTTATATAAATCAAAGGCCTCATCCCAGGTAGCCTCTGTCATAGGAGGTAAGGTGCCAGTTACTATCTCCCATTTAGTAATAGAAAGTCCAGAACCAGTGATTCTAGTTACACCACCAATAAATATCTGAAAGAAAACGAGAACACAACCCGTAATCAGCCAAGCTCTAACTACTTTGTTATAAGTCACAATACAAATTTACATCTATAAGAAGGATTAAATTTTCATTTGGTCACCATATTCTATTATTCAGAACAAAAATAAACTGGACAATACCTTATTCTGATTTTTCATTCTACACTTTCCACAATTCAAACAACCTTATAAATTCTAATTTTTTCTTTTTAAAATAAAACAGTTACTATTATTAGTGATGTGAACTCATGGATAATTAATTTCATAAAAGTGATAGAAATAGTAAATCAGAAATAGAGGCCACGTTATTAACAGCGATTATATAAAGTATATCATTATATGCTTAAAGAAAGCATAGATATAAACAAGGTGTTGAATTCGGCTAAGTGTATAATTAGCTAATTGACTGCAGGCTGAAAAGAGGGTACTGAGGACAACATAAAATATTAAGAAAAAATATATATAATATAAGTTAATATATAAACTACTGATATCTGAAGACGACCTAATTTCCATTGTTCATAATCTAATAATTGTAACATATTTTAAACATGCGAGCGGTAATCCAAAGAACCACAGAATCAGCTGTAGTAAGCGTAGACGATAAGATCTCGGGACAGATAGAAAAAGGGCTGGTTATCTATTTAGGAATCGAAGCAGCTGATACAAAAGAGGATATCGAGTGGCTTGCTAGGAAAATCTGTAATCTCAGAATATTTTCAGATGAGGAAGGCAAAATGAATCTATCTGTAGGAGACATCAACGGGGGACTCCTTATTATTAGCCAGTTTACTTTATTTGCGAGTACTAAGAAAGGAAATAGACCTTCTTATTTGAGGTCTGCTAAGCCAGATTATGCGGTTCCTATGTATGAGGCTTTTCTGAAGCACCTAAGACAGACGTATGATTTGCCTGTAGAGGCGGGGATTTTTGGAGCAGATATGCAAGTGAGGTATACCAATGATGGTCCTGTCACTATAATTATAGATACAAAGAATAAGGAATGACAATAAAACAACTGCAGATACAAACAGATGATTGGATAAGAGAATATGGCGTGAGATATTTTAATGAGTTAACTAATATGGCTGTGCTGACAGAAGAGGTGGGAGAACTGGCAAGATTAATGGCTAGACAGTATGGAGAACAATCCTTTAAGACCCCAATGAATCAAGAACAAATTAAAGACGCAATAGCGGATGAGTTATCTGATGTTATGTTTGTAATTACTTGCTTGGCCAATCAAATGGATATAGATCTAGAAAAAGCCATAGAAAAAAATTTTAAAAAGAAAACAAGAAGAGACGCTACCAGGCATCAAGACAATTCTAAACTATAAAATTGTCAGCTTTACTGTAGTTTGCATTCATTAATGGAAAGGAACTTAGACATACTAGAAAAACTAGAGAAGGAACTCAATCTAAAAGAACTTCAGATTAAAAGCTTGTTGACGATCACCCAGGCGATCAACGATAATGTGGCTGCGGATGGTTTATTCAATATGTACAGGTCATTTCTCAGTTGGGAGATGGGTATCAAAAAGATGATCTTATTCGTGGTAGGAGATGATGGCTGGACCGCAGCCTGTAAGATTAATGTAGAAGATCATATAGAAGTTGACCTAGTGGAATCTATATTAGAATTCAAGAGGTTATATACCATTAAGGACAGTGATGATCCGCTGTTGCGCTTATTTGATATAATCATACCCGTTTTCCATAAGCAATCAGCTATTGCCTATGCGCTTATAGGAGGAATTAAGGATAAAGAAGATATCTATAATAAGATTCAATTTATTACCACGATTACCAATATCATAGCTGTTGCTATAGAGAATAAGAGATTATTTAGAAAGCAAATCAAACAAGAAAGACTCAATCAGGAAATGGAGCTCGCTACAAAGTTCCAGAAGATGCTCATACCCGACCACATACCACCAAGTGATTATTACAACGTAGATATTTTTTATAGACCTCACTCCAATGTTGGCGGAGATTATGTAGACTTCATAAACTTTACAGAAAATCGCTTTGCGGTAGTCATAGCTGATGTATCAGGTAAGGGAGTCGCCGCCGCCTTGTTAATGTCTAATTTTCAAGCGATGCTGCATAGTTTGATTTTCCAATACAGGGATCTGGAGACCTTTGTGATGGCACTGAATCAAGCTGTCTATAGAATAACACAGAGCGATAAGTTTATCACATTCTTCATAGCAGAGATAGATACGTCTAAAAGAGAAATGAGATATATCAATGCTGGACACTTTCCTCCTATCTTATCCAACAATGGTGAAATAAAGATGCTTGCGACTGGCAGTACGGTCATAGGCGCTTTCGAAAAACTCCCATTTATCCAAGAAGATAAAGTAAAATTGAAGTCAAATGCCTTGTTATTGTGTTTCACGGATGGCCTAGTAGACAATAAAGACAACAATGGCGAGTATTTTGAAGAAACTAAAGTTCAAGATTTTGTATTATCACATAAAGACGATGCGCCTAAGGAGTTCAATAATAAACTGATAGAAGCGCTAGATAACTTTAAAGGACCAGAAGACTATGTAGATGATATTGCTATACTCACTACCAAAATATACTAACACGGAAGATCAGCTATGAAATCAAAATCCACAGCAGCTATTCTAGCCTTGATTGGAGGTATCTTCGGCACACATAAGTTTTATTTAGGCCGTCAGGGTGCAGGCGTTTTTTATTCTTTACTGACAGTCTTTTCGTCTAGTGGATTTGGTTTTCCCATCTCAATGTTTCTCGGCGTCATAGATGCTATAGTATTATTTACTATGTCAGAGCAACGATTCAATGCTAGATATAACAAACATGCTGAAGCCAATCCAGTAAGACAAAGAAGCAGAGGAAGTCGTTCAAGTTCTAAGAAAGAAATCAGAAGGCAGCGGGAGCGAAATAAATACAATGATAATATAGCGAGTAAACAAAGAAACAATCCTTTTCGAAGAAGTGCTGACAAAAAGTACAAGGAATATGACCTTGAAGGAGCGCTCCACGATTATGCCAAAGCCGCAGAGATTACGCCTGCTGACAAAGAGATGCATTTCAGTATGGCCAATATATACTCCTTAATGGAGGATGTGGACAAGAGCCTGTATCATCTGGAGCAGGCCATAGAAATGGGCTTCTCTGACAAGGAAAAAATCAAAACGGAAGATGGTCTAGCTTACTTGAGGGTACAACCAGCGTATGATGCTTTTATAGCCAATGGTTATAAGAGGGCACCCTCCAACAATCGCATCGCACCACCCAAGGGTGATTTACTCCAGGATGATGTCCTGCTAGCACAACTCAAAAAACTCAAAGAATTGAGAACCAAGGGGATGCTGTCAGAAAAGGAGTATTCATATGAAAAAGAAAAGTTATTGAGACGTTAATCTATGTATTTCTGTACTCCTAGACACAAAAGGCAGCATTATTGCTAGTCAAAAGAAACTATTTTTGCTGATAAACGTAATTAAAGATAGAGACACAGAAGAAATAGTGATAGCTAAAGAAATCATATCCACTGATATTTTACCGTTGAGGCCAGAAGATAATTGTGCACAAGCGGTCACAATGATGAGTATTTACCGTGTAAGTAATCTACCGGTAGTTTCAGATAATGAACTATTAGGTGTCCTTACTGAGGAAGATGTGTCCAGTAAAGATTCAGAAACACTAATCAGTTCCTTTAGACTGGCGCAGTCTCATATTTTCGTTTCTGACCAAGAACACATTTTTGATATACTGGCAAAGCTGACGATGAATAAGCTTTCAGTAATTCCAGTCTTGGATAAGGATGAAAAATATGTTGGGATGATAACCCAAGAAGGCCTCTTGAATTATTATGCCAAGACCTACGCATTCAATGAACCCGGTAGTATCCTCGTAATCAAAACGACGAAAGCAGATTACTCACTATCCGAAATGACAAGAGTCGTAGAAATGGAAGGCGCACTGGTGCTTTCTAGTTTTGTAACCTCAAGCTATGATTCATCTAACTTGTTTGTTACGCTTAAGATTAACCAAATGGAAATAGGCAAAGTGGTCACAGCTCTAGAACGCTATGACTACGATATACACGCAGCATTTACAGAAGACAGCTATCAAACTGATCTAAAAACCAGATACAATCTTCTAATGACTTACTTAAATGTCTAACGTAAAACTGCTCTACACAATAGCCTTATTACTGTTCTCACTTATAAGTGTAAGTGCTCAAGAAAACCTCATAACGGTCAAGGATGTTATAATTATTGGCAATAACAAGACCAAGGAAAATGTCATACTTAGGGAAGTTAATTTCGAAAGCGGCACCGTTATTAATGTCCAAGATCTAGAGACGCTATTTATGCAGAACCGATTTCAAATATTGGGGACGGGTCTTTTCAATAATGTGGTTATGAATCTAAAAAATTACAATACCACACAACAGACGGCAGACATAGAGATTAATGTAGAGGAAAATTGGTATCTCTTCCCACTTCCCATATTTGAACTGGCGGATAGAAACTTTAGTGTATGGTGGGAGGAGCAAGGTCGGAGTTTTAGTAGAGTAAACTATGGATTCAGATTAGGACACCAAAACTTTTCTGGTAATCGGGACCCATTCAAAATAAAAGTTCATTTCGGATACACCCGCAAATATGAATTAGAATATGACTATCCCTATCTGTCAAAAGATAACACCTTGGGATTGGGTGGTAGTATCTTTTATTCAGAGAATAGAGAAATCGCTTTCCAAACCATAGGTAACAAAACCCAATTCCGAATACTAGATGATGAACGACGATTATTGTCACGATTTAGAATTGGTCCCAGACTCAAGTACAGACCAAGCATATACAGCAATCATGATTTAGTACTACAGTACCACCATAACACGATAGATCCATTCGTAGCAACAGAACTGAACCCTAACTATTTTCTAAATGGAGAGACACGGCTCCGGTTTTTTATACTGGAGTATAGTTTTAATTATGACAGGAGATTATTCTCGGTCTATCCTAGAGGCGGTTACCTTTTATTCGCTAAAGTTAAAAAGGAGGGGCTAGGGATTTTTGATAGTTATAAAAATCTGAGCCTGGAATCTGGCTTTGAAATCCACAAGGCCATTAGTGATAAGATTATTTTAGGCACACGGACCATAGGCAAGACCAATTTAGACAGAAGGGCTGTTTCGTTCGCTAATAACACGGGACTAGGGTGGGGTACAGATATCGTAAGTGGCTATGAGTTATATGTACTCGATGGTACGGATTATGTAATCTCTCAGAATGACGCCAAATGGAAATTCTATGACCGAAATCACAATACAGTAGGTTGGTTACCAGACCAATTGAGAAAAATGAATGTAACCATCTTTTTTAGAGTCAATTTTGACTTCGCTTATGTGAACGAGAGGGACTTTGTAGAGACCAATACACTAAATAATAGATGGATATATGGTGGTGGTCCTGCGATAGACCTCATTTTATTCAATAATTATCTTTTCCGCTTCGAATACAGCTTCAATGATATCGGAGAGCAAGGTCTATTCTTCCATAATACATTTGCATTCTAGTTTTGTCTCTATTACCTTATGACTCTGTATTTTTACCCTTATCTGGGACGCAGTAATTAATATATACTGGAAAGAATGAAGGCATTTGTATATGGACAGAAATGGAAAGAGAAGGATGATAGATACATCAGACTTCTTCTAGAGAAACTAGATAAAGAGAAGATAGAGTACCGGCTATCGTCACAAATAGCTAATGAAGCGCCAGATGATATCAAGAAAGAAGTGCTGGAGGACCACGAGTCACTCAAAGCATTCAAACCAGACCTGATTATTACCCTAGGAGGAGATGGGACAATTTTATCAGCTGTCACGCAAATTCAGGGTTTGGAAACACCCATTTTGGGGATTAATCTAGGTAGACTGGGCTTTTTGGCAAGCATAGAACAACAGCGTATAGAACATGCTCTAGACCTATATCTCAGTGATAAATACCATATAAGTGAAAGACTGATGCTTAATCTTCAGTCTAACCCCGCGGCATTCGATGACAAGAATTATGGAATCAATGACTTTACCATACTAAAAAGAGATAATTCCTCGATGATTGTCCTACACACTTATGTGGATGGTCAATTTCTCAACTCTTATTGGGCAGATGGTCTAATCGTCTCTACACCCACTGGATCTACGGGATATAATCTGAGTTGTGGTGGACCTATTATTTTTCCTACAGCAGACAACTTCATCCTGACACCAGTGGCGCCACACAATCTTAATGTAAGACCGATAGTCCTTTCCAGTGACCATGAATTGACTTTTAAAATTGAGGGGAGATCAGAGAATTACCTCTGTACTATGGATAACCGTTCTGAGGTTATCACCTCTGATTATGATTTAAAAATCAGTAAGCATAAGTTTAAGACCAGGCTTATAGAGCTAGATGAAGACAACTTTATGAAAACAATCAGAAATAAGCTGCACTGGGGTCTTGACAAGAGAAACTAGACCGATTTACTTTCCTTGTTCAGAAAGTGCTTCTATCTTTTTCATGATTTCATCCGCTTCCATGGTTTTACTATCCGCTGCTGTACGGTCTGACTTGGATAGGATAAATGCTTCTTTCATAAGACTTTCGTACTGCTTCTGAAGCTTTTCTTTCGGTGATTTTTTCCAAAACATAGTATAGTTATTTATTATATCCTTGATATTGACTGACCCAAGCTCCCCTACTGATATCGCCAGAAATCATCGAATATGTGACCACATACGAAAGAAACAGGATAAAAGTCATTTTGTTGGAGACTGAAAAGCAACCAATTTATGCCAAAATGAATAATATAAGTAGTAGCACTTAGATTACACTTTAACATATAAACCTAAAATGGAGATTACAGTTCGGACTATATTTGTTAGTATAAGAAGCAAACTACCTTAATGAGTTTTGTCAACGATATAGAAGAAGTCGTCTATCTGGAGTATCAGACTATAGATCAGAAGGCTTATCAGTCTAAGATTAGGTTCTATGAATCCAATCTTAGAGCGATTAATCAGTTGCCAGAAGACATGAATCTCGAGATTAATCTTGAGTATGTTATTGCATTGTTTGAAGTAGGCGAATACTATCCTTTCCTCAGAAGAGTAGATCCACTTTTAGTTAAAGTTATAGAAGATAATGTTTTCAGCATTGATGGAGATGATATCTATCAGGAGCTTTTGTATCGGAAAGGTGCTGCACTCTATAATGTGCTAGATTATTACAAAGCCGACCATATCCTATCAGAGCTATGCCGAATAGATAAGAACAGCGAGCTATACCAGAAGACTTTTAAAAAGAATAAGATTGATGCCATGCGCAGCAAGAGCCAAAAGAGCAGAGCAATCATAATTGCAATGTTACTTATCACAGGTTTTATCATTGGCGTAGAACTACTTATCATAAGACCATTTTTTCCGGAGTGGGTTAATATTACAGAAGCGCTTCGAGTCAGCATATTTGCTGCAGCCCTCCTAGGTATGGTAATACAGGAGCTTAGAATAAGATACTCCGCTAAGCGTGCATACAGAAAGGTTATAAAAGCCTAATTTGCCGAAGTGCCATATTCAGGTAGAAGACGATATAAAAGTATGCGAGAACGCAACCGCATACACAAGCGAAATTTCAAAGCATTCTTCTTTTTTTTCGTACTAGCCCTTACTGTTTATCTTATCATGAACAGGGTCCGCATCAAAGATTACCTTATGACCTATTTTATGTGAGCCAACTAGCCCTATTTGGTCCATCTGAATATCTTCCGCCATTCTTCTTTCTCCGAATAATAGACGTAATAGAAAAACAGACAGAGGATTAAGAGATAACTAACATACTTCAACGGTATAGATGCATGTGTCCTTATAAGTAGCCCCACTATTAGCAGAGAAGCAATGAGTAATAAATCCAAAATAATTTTACCCATTGGATAGGATATTGGATATTTATTTTGTCCTATAAAATACCCTAAACCCACCATGAAGATGTAGCTGGCGAGACTAGCCCATGCCGAAGCGGCATAACCTATTGTAGGAAGGAAAGCGGCTGATATTCCTAAGGTAATGAAAGCACCTAGAATGGATATAAGCGCCCCATATAAAGTCATATCTGCCAATTTATACCAAATAGCAATATTGTAATAAATGCCAAGTAATAAATAGCTCATAAGTAAGATGGGCAGTAACGGCAGGCTCGACCAGAAATTAGATTCTAGAATATATTTGAGTAGGTCTACCCCATAGTACATCATAAGAATAACAGCACCACCAATCAGAGTGAATAACCTACAGATTTTACCATAGTATTTTTCTCTGTCTTCTTTAGAAGAATTATTGAAAAAGAAAGGCTCTGCTGCATAATTAAATGCTGTAATAAACATCAGAAAGAAAGCAGCAATTCTCCTTGTAGAACTATAGATCCCTGCCTGTGCCATATTCTCTTTATCCGTTCCTGGCAGAAAATACTCCTGCAATGGTGTAGAAAACGCCTGTACGAATATACCAGCAGCCCCAACGATTACTAACGGATAAGCATATCTTATCATCTTTTGAAAAAGGAGGGAGTCCATCTTTATCTTTGTCCCACGCAACTCTGGCAACAAGGCCAGAAATAGAAGACCACTTGCGATAAGATTTGATATAAATACCCAGTTAACAATAGAATCTTGAACTGGTAGAAAAGTGGCGCCTAACCTAGGGTAGATTACTAGGAAGAAAACGATGAGTAAGGAAGATAATACGACATTTAGAATTCTTAATAGCGCAAACTTCTTTGCTTTGTTTTCCAATCTAAGTTTAGCAAAGGGAATAACATTGACCACATCAAAAGCCAGAATAAAGGCGAACCATCTGACATATTTAGGTTGGCAAGGATAGCCTACAAAATCACTAATAGCAGTATTAAAAAAAACGCCTAGCACGACAAGCGCAGAGGCACTTACAGAAACAAAAAGCAGTGCATTAGATAAAGCGTCATCTAAGTTCTCGTTTTTATTTCCGAAGCGGAAGAGGGCAGAATCAAATCTAAATGAGAATAGCGTTATGAATACGCCAGCATAAGCATACATATAGTCATATACGCCGAAGCCCTCGGTTTTTTCACCAAGCAAATAGGTAAGCAAGATGACGGCAAGAAGATAATTGGCCAGCTTAGAGGAAATATAGCCAAAGCCATAAATGACTGTTTGCCCAGCAAATTTTCTAAGAAGACTCATACTATTGACAAAGGTATAAACATTAACATATCATATATAGGACGATTGCTGCACATTAATACCTAGATTTTAGAGGACTAGACTCATCTAGTAGCAAGCAGGAAACAGAATTAGTTACTTTTATCACCAAAAAAATCATGTTAGACCTACAGTTATTAGAGAAAACAACCCAAGTACCGGGTGCCCCAGGTTTTGAATACAGAATAAGAGCATTTATAGAGAAGGAGATTGCGGGTTATGTGGACAAAATATACACAGATGCGATGGGAAACCTCATTGCGTACAAAAAAGGTTCGTCAGATAAGAAGACAGTAGTTGCTGCTCATATGGATGAGATTAGTTTTGTCGTGACACATATAGACGATGATGGCTTTATCAAATTCCATACCCTAGGAGGATTTGATGCAAAAACACTGACAGCCCAGCGGGTTATACTACATGGGGAGAAAGATATAATTGGGGTCATGGGGACCAAGCCGATTCATATCATGACAACAGAAGAAAGAGCAAAGAAGGTCAGTATAGAAGACTTCTACATTGATACAGGGTTGCCCGCTAAAGAGGTTAATAAGCTTATAGAAATCGGAACACCCATTACAAGAGAGAGAAGCTTCATAGAAATGGGAGACACTGTGAATTCTAAGTCTCTAGATAATAGAATTTGTTGCTATCAGCTTATGCAAGCACTTAAAGACATGAAGGACATCACGCCTTCTACAGATCTTTATGCTGTATTTACAGTGCAGGAAGAGATAGGATTGCGTGGCGCCACCGCAGTGGCATCTGGTATCAATCCAGACTATGTGATTAATCTAGATGTCACCTTAGCCTGTGATGTGCCGGGGAGTGCACCACATGAAAGAATAACGGATTTAGGTAAAGGTGCTGCCATTAAGGTACTAGATGGTATGACAGTATGCGATTATAGAATGGTGAAATTCATGAAAGAAGTGGCCAAAGAGAACAAGATTGATTACCAACTAGAAGTATTGCCAAAGGGAGGTACAGACACAGCGGGTCTACAGAGACATAGTGCAGGAGGCTCTATAGCAGGGGGGATATCCATGCCGTGTAGATACTTACATCAAGTTATAGAGATGGCCAATAAATCAGACCTACAATTTGCTATAGATTTATTGATTGCTTGTTTGAAAAAGATAGGTGACTATAACTGGGACCATCAGAGATAAATAACCCGAAGAATAGCAGATTGGTAGAATAAAATTCCACCAAACACCCATATTTTAGAAGAAATGTCTTAAAAACTGTTAACTAGCATCTTAAAGGTTTAAAAAACTCTAAAAAATAATGGGTTGTCAAATCCCGTTACTAACTTAGAATCAATCATTTTCCTTAAACGCTATTAAAAACAGGACATGAAAAAGTACTACAATTTTATTCTTTTGCTTCCCATTTTCATGATTGTCGGACAACTTACCGCACAAGACGTAGAAACTGGCGGATTTAAAATCAAATCAATCGACTTTTCTACTGGGACAGATTCTGATATGGTCATGGACTTGAATTCGTCCTATTTTATAGGCCAACTGTCATCTAGTCAGCAGGCTAGCCTTAGGAATCTAGACTTCAATTCGTTTTCAACTTTCTCAGGAACTTGCGAGAATCCAAGTATGAGTATTGGGGTCACCTTAGTACATCCCAAGGCGAGTCTTTTTGAATGGAGAAATCTAGTTGCTTATAAGCCCAATAGAATAGATGCAATTAGTCTAAGAACGGATAATGACCTTCTTGATATTTCATCTACGCATACTGAGATTACTGCGGAGAGTGCCATTCTAATGGTGATACCCAATGTACCTATAGTAAATATATATATAGGAGCGGGTACCAATTTGGGTGTTACGACTAGTAATACAACCTGCGTGCTTACAACGGTAGACTTAGATGCACCTAATACTGCATTTGGGTCTAACGAATCGTCTAACCAGGTACCAGCTGGTAGATTTGGTTCAGGTGATGGATATCATCATGAATGTTTTGGTACAGGTAGCCAAATTAATCAGAGATTATTTCTACAAGTGGGCTTTGGAACAGAGATATGGAAAAGAGTAGAGATAGGCCTGGACTTAAAATATGGTATCGGATACCGTGCAGATATAGGTAATAGCATTAGAGGTACAAACCTAAATTCTACTAACTTTATTTTGCGATATAAGCTAAAATAATTTTCAAGACGTCTAATTTGATAAAAGCCACAGAGTTTACTTTGTGGCTTTTTTAATTAAATACGATTTAATTATTTCGGAACTCAATAACGGCGACAACTAGTTGTATTTATGTAATAAAAAAAGAGGCTAAACCACTTAGGCTCGCCTCTTTTAAAGAAATCTACAAGTACTAACTATTCTTTTTCCACCGTTTCTACTTCCTCTATTACTTCTGCGTTTTGAACTTCTTTTCCTGGCAGATAGTGATCTTTGATTCTTTGTGCTACAGTTTCCATCATTTCAGGATTGTCTAGTAAGAACTGCTTGGCACCTTCTCTACCTTGTGCAATCTTTGTCCCATTATAACTATACCATGACCCCGCTTTTCCTATGATCTCTAGGTCAACACCTAAGTCAATAATTTCACCAGTTCTAGATATACCCTCTCCATAGACCATATCAAACATTGTGATTCTGAAAGGAGGTGCTAGTTTGTTTTTAACCACTTTGACCTTTGTAGGACTTGCAACCATATTGCCTTCTTTATCCTTTATAGCGGAGCCTGACTTTCTTATATCAAGTCTTACTGAAGAGTAAAATTTCAATGCATTACCACCAGTAGTCGTTTCTGGATTACCAAACATAACACCAATCTTTTCTCTAAGCTGATTGATAAATATACAGCAGCAACCCGTACGACCTATCGTACCCGTTAGCTTCCTTAAGGCTTGTGACATAAGTCTAGCCTGAAGTCCCATTTTGGAATCTCCCATCTCACCCTCAATCTCAGCTCTTGGTGTCAATGCCGCAACAGAATCTATGACAATAATATCTATAGCGCCAGATCTAATTAGATGCTCTGTAATTTCTAAGGCTTGTTCTCCATTATCTGGTTGAGAGATCAATAGATTTTCTGTATCCACCCCTAAGGCCTCTGCATATGTCTTGTCAAAGGCATGCTCTGCATCTATGAAAGCGGCGATACCACCTTTTTTCTGACATTCTGCAATGGCATGAATGGAAAGGGTCGTCTTTCCAGAAGATTCTGGGCCATAGATTTCTACTATTCTCCCACGTGGGAAACCACCTGTACCCAAGGCAATGTCTAATCCAAGTGAACCAGTAGATATGGTATCTATTGCTACCACTTGCTTATCTCCGAGTTTCATTACAGCTCCCTTGCCATATGTCTTTTCTAATTTGTCTACCGCAAGTTTGAGTGCTTTTAGTTTAGCTTCTTTCTCTTTTGTGTCAGTGCTCATTGTTTTTTGTATTTACGCTGTGTTTTAAAAATAAGGATCTTTCGTTCTTCGGCGAATCATCCTCACGTTAGCTATCTTATCAGAGAAGTAGTGTAAAAGTACGGCTAATCGTCAAAATATGTCGTAAAAAGCGACAATAATTTCTATTTATTACCTCTTTTCTATCTAAATCGTTGATTATTTAGACTTTTTGTCGGTAAATATGACATTATTCGTGCTGTCGTATACCTCTCTAAGGTTGATAGTACAATTCTAAGATTAATCATGTATTGTGTTTGCACGATAAAATACTGATACGTTAAGATGGAAGTTAATCTTATTTAAGGCACCTAATAAGCCGATAAGTTGTTTGTACATTGAAAGTGAAACTTGAGAGATATTAAAATGAGAATAACTACACTACTTCTATACCCCATTATGATATGTCTATTGACCAAGGCAAATGCGCAGGAATTAAGATGCCCACCTGACAGAATAATGGGCTGTGAGGAATTTGAAGTTGAATTTCCAACCATCATAGACGGAACACCTGAATTGGAACTCGTACAACAAAGGGAGTTTGAGAATGCAGGGGCATGCCAGGAGAACGATGTTGTTGTGACTTTCTTATTAGTAGATGAAGAAGAAACAGAAGTTACGAGTTGCCAGTATAGGATTACGCTACAACCATTTATTGGCGTGCCGCAAATTCCAGAAGACACTGTTATAAGTGGATTCCATGTGGATGAAATTTTAAACCAGCCTCTGTTCACAGAAGGACTCTTACCAGAGGCCACTAATGACTGTAATTTCACTTTTACTTTTGCGGACGAGTTTGTGACGCTATTCCCTAATGCCTTTATATTTAGAAATTGGGCAGCGAGAAATGAATGTACAGGGCAAATAACAATAGGAAGACAGGATATAAGACTGAATGATATTCCAAACGCTGGCTTATCATCATCTATCAGGGATTGTCAGAACCAACAGATATTTCCTGAAGAGGTTAACATAGCAATCAATGGCATTACCATAGACCCAGGTACCTGCTTTGAACCATTTGATTCCTTGCATAATATCCTGAACTGTATAGCAGATAGTCTGGATATACAAGGTGCTGATGTTTTATCTATAGATATACCCCAACTAAATAGTCCTTTACTTGGAATTAATATATTGGACGTCATAGATATACAAAGACATATCTTGGGCCTCAGTAGATTCCAAGATGCCTGCCAATTAGAAGCTGCAGATGTAACGCTAGATAATAGAATTAACGGAATAGACTTAGTGGAACTGACAAGACTTATATTGGGCATATACACAGAATGGCCCGATGGCTTACCAGCAGGAACATTGACTGTAAATGGCGAACCTAGAAACAATCTAGAATTTACTAGAGATGATTTTCCCTTGAGTAGCTTGGATATAGTTATTACAAATAGGGGTAACGTTACGTCGAGATAGACTTACTTCCACTTTATATTACATCCGGCACTCGGAATCTGAGGAGATATATCTAAGAGACCCATTAGAACAGCATCCATCGCTGACCTCAAATCTGAACCCGTTACCGGTATATCATTACCCGGTCTAGAACCATCCATTCTTCCTCTATACACTAAACTATTGTCTGCACCGAATAAATAGAAATCTGGTGTACAAGCGGCATCATAAGCTTTGGCTACACTCTGAGATTCATCATATAGATAAGGAAAGGGATACTTCAATACTTTAGCCACGATGCGCATCTTATCTGGGTTGTCATCAGGATAGTTATCGACATCATTAGAAGATATCACCACAAACCCCAGCCCACGTGCTTTATATTCATTAGCCATATTAACGATCTCATGATTGACATGGACAACAAAGGGACAGTGGTTACAAGAAAAAATGACGACTGTTCCTTTCTCACCTCTGACATCACTGAAGGATAATTGGTTGCCACTAATCGTATCAGGGAGTGAAAAATCAGGCGCTTGTGTGCCGAGAGAAAGCATGTTAGATTCTGTAAGTGCCATAGTAGCGTAAGATTTTACTGTATGAATTAAGTTTAATTTAATTAATGAACACAACCTTGATTAATGCCGAGCACATAATTATTGACGACATTTATTTCTGTGCTCACCTCATCACCCATGAATCCCTGTATCATCTGACTGGTTAGATGCGTTTCGGCTAGTTGTGTGAGGCTGTCAGATATAGGGGTATAGGACCAGTGCCACTTTTCTTCATTGTAGCCATTAGGCCGCAGATTGTCCTTGGCAGTATAAGGTCGACAATAACCGTAGTTATGCGCATTGGCTTCCAGCCACTCAAATAATTTGAGCCCTTCACCAGTTTCGAACCAACTGTTATTGAAATTATTCAAGTCAATATCTGTCCCCCAATGATGTCGACTTGTGCCAGGCATAGAGCTATACTCAAGTATCTTCATCGCTCGTTCTTTCGAATCTGGAAAAGCAGTCGCTGCATTATCGCCAGAACTCAAGATCGTCTCTCCTGTCCACTTTCTTTCCCAGATACCTTTCTGATAATCGAAATTTCTAGCCGCAGACCGTATTTGTAATTCAACACCAGCATTTAGAGCGGCGGCTTTCATTTGCTGAAAGGCAGCATAGGCCTCTTTCCGCATATACATACCAGTTCGGTCAGCATCAGATTCTGGAATAGCAACAAAGTTAGGATTATCCTCGGGTATAAATTTACCCATCAAATAATTGAGTTGGCTAGAATCAACAACAGAACGAGGGATTAGATTTTGATTAAGAGAAGAAGTCGCCTTATGACCAACGGTTAGATTTTCGCTTGGCTTAGGCTTGCAAGATAGTATGGTCCCACAAAGGCCAGCCAAGAGTAAAAATATAGTAGCCAACTCTCTATGACTCATACGTAAACAAATGTTTTTCCTTGATAACATTAACGACCTCATCTGGGACCAGTGCTTCCCAGGAATTATCATGCGCCTTAATGGCATCAAGAATATTCCATGGCATGATATCTAATTGTTCTTTGTTATACTCCTCTATTTCTACAATCTGTCTGGCATCGATAAGGTGCTTGTACAGAAAGTGAATACCGTCTGGCACAATAAGCGTCCGAGCAGAAACAAGTTCCTTTCCATTCTTTCTCAGATATGCAGGATAGACATATACCGTTATATTCCGATTGAACAATTCACCAAAGGCAACCAGCAATCGGCCATCCTGATTATTATGGAATTTCTTATCGATGATCTCATATAGTTCTTTCACTCCGATGACCAAACCCAGTTTTCCTATGTTTAGGTCGGAGAGATAATTAACCAAGTTTTGGTGATTATCACAGTCAGAAATGATGACATTAAAGCCCAAGGCACAAAGTGCTTCTGCCCGCTCTATAAAATCATTTTCGTCTAATTTGCCATCTATCTCCAGATTGCTGATAGTGAGCTCAGCCATTATTGTGGCCTTTTCTGGATTAGCCCCTTCTTTGATAAATTGCTTGAGGCCAGACTTGAATACGTCCAGTGTAACCTTTGTCGGCGGTCTAAAGTGGCCTCTCACCACCATGAGGTCTTTCTTCCACAAGAACTCAGAAGCATGGATGCTTTTGTTATCCTTACTGAACATGGCTACATCGGCCAACTTGTATTTTATGACTTTAAGTGTCAGCAATCTATTGTCTACGTGCTTGAAGTCTGGACCTTCCAAACGAACCAAATCTACTTCTACCCGTCCCCATATGCCATCTACGAGTGATTGGATAAATTCATCCAGATCGCCATTGAACTTATAGCAAGCATAGACCATATTGACACCCAATACACCAATAGCTTCTTGTTGTAAGTGATTGCTTTGGTCCATGAGATTGACATGAATGATTAAATCATTAGCAGGTCCATCAGGTGTCAGTTGGAATCTGACGCCTAACCAGCCATGACCTTTGATCGTCCGCTTGTAGTTAATCGCAGCGACAGTATCTGCAAACACAAAAAACGAGGAATCAGGTCGCACCTCAGTGAGTCGCTCTTCCATCAGGCCATACTCGTGATCCAGCATTTTATATAACCTGGATTCACAAACGTATCTGCCACTTTCTTCAGGTCCATATATAGAATCTGAATAAGTCTTATCATAGGCGGACATCGTCTTGGCTATGGTACCGACAGCAGCTCCAGCCTGAAAAAAGTTACGAGCGACTTCTTGCCCCGCGCCTATTTCTGCAAAGGTCCCGTAGATTTTCTTATTGAGGTTTATGTTAAGCGCTTTCTGCTCTGCCTTGAGTATGTGTCTTTTAGCTTTTTCCAAAGGATAACTGTATGGTGAATTAGGAAGCGAAGATAATGGATAAATTTGGGAGGTAGGCTCATAAAAAAAGGTGCTGAATAGTTAATCCAGCACCTTTTCTATTAGAATAAACCGAATCTGGTCTATTCTGTAATAATTAATCGTTTAGTAGTGAATGCATTACCACTTCCAAATCTCAAGTAATAGATACCTGCTGATAGATCTGAAGTATCAAAACCAATCTTTTGAGTGCCAGATAGTGTTCCATAATTATTAGTAGTAATAATTCTTCCCATTGCATCTCCTAGAGACATAACCATCTCTGTTGGCTCGTCTAAATTGATTGTAATCTCAGCATACTCTCTTGCTGGATTTGGCGCAATAGAAATAGAGGCATCCAATACTGGATCTATAGTACTCGTGAAACCATTTCCGATAGCATCTTCTACGGTTGCAATTTGAGCATTGCCAACAGTCCCATCATCATTGATAAATGCACTGATAATGCTTAGATTTTGTACAGCCCAATCAACAGGTAATTCCATAGAGAATACATGATTTTCACTGTTATTAGTGGTGCCTACATAAGCATCTTCTAATCCCTGAAAATTTGTAAATAATACTCTAGCTACTTGATTGTATGTAACTTGATTTGCTGGTACAGGATCTGGCAAATTTTCAAATCCCCCCATAGGACCAAAAAGTCCTGAGCCATAAGCATTAGATTGATCTAGACTAGGATCACTTCCAATGATTCCATCTTCAATGAGCGCTACTACAAGGCGACCATTTGTTAAAGGAACAAGGCTAAAATCAGTTGTGACATTTACGTCAAGCGTTCTTGTTGTACCATCCCATTGGGCACCATGAGTCAGCGTCATAAATGGTGCGGAAGTAATACTATTCATAAAATCACTTTCTACACTTGCCCAGTCGTCGGATAAGCTAGTTCTATCTACTATTGGAAGCCTAAGTCCTCCGATAAGCTCTCCTAAATTAGATCCTTCGTTATTCGGAGTATTAGGATCGTCTTGCTCACCCACCCAATCAAAATTTTCTAGGGTACTGCCTAAATGAACATTAGATCCAACAAACAAATCAGGATATTTAGTAGACATATAGTTCATATAGACAAGATTCTCTGGACAGAAAGCACAAATATTGGAGGCCGTCAAAGCTTCCACCCACACTTTCTTATCTACAGCCGGAGAGAATCCTATTAGGTTAATTGGTCCTGTATTATTACAAGTGTTTTGATCATCTGCACCATTGACATTTCCAATCGTTATTGTTCCCGATTCATTTCCATTAGCGAGCGCAATACCTTCAGAGAATGAAACCACAGTCGCTTCACCCTCAGGCAGACTCACAACAAAATTTTCAGAAATACTCTCAGTAGCTGTTTCTAAGCTTAGCGTAAAAGTCTCTATAGGCGTCTGGGAAGAATTACCGACAACGACATCAAGTTGTTGTTCTGTGCCAGAGATGCCAAAAAATTGGTTTTGTAATATACCAGGGCCACCAGCACCATCTATAGCTCCTATATATGATGCATCTAAAGTTACATCTACTGGGGCAGCCGTAGGATTATAAGTCCATCTTACGTCGTCAATAAAAGTCAGTGAATTATTGTCATCTGGGAATAAATTAATAGAAGCGACTTGATTCTGAGTATCAATATTACTGAATGAACCAAAACACTCGCCATCAATAAAAATTCTCCAGAGATTCTCTGTCAAGTTTATATCTATATTGATATTAAACCATTCTCCTTGAGGGTATCTGTTTTGAATAACAAACCCTGCTCCACCTCCAGTCCCTCTGTTAACCTCAAAAATCCCTGAAGGTCTGAAAAAACATTCTAGTACCCAAACCTGTCCTGCTGGACTTTCTCCTTGGAAGTTAAAGTAAGATTGTCTTCCTTCTGGTACAAACATTTGCATCGTCATGTTCAATGCACCTTCTGAATATGTTTCGTCAAATGGAAGGATAATATCTACATCACCACCGCCTTGTAGCAAAAGAGAATTACTACCTGAAACAGATCTCTCATCTGTTACTGGCGCATCTACAGCTACAGCAGAAGGCCATAACTCCCAGTTAGGTGAGCTCTGTGCGACTGTAGCGCCAACAGGATATGACTCAAAGTTGTCAGAGAATGACGCTTGGCCAAAGAGCATAACTGCAGATATAATAAGAATACTTGTTAGTAGAATTTTTTTCATAATTAAGCTATTCGTTAATAAAATAAAATGTTACTCGAATATATATCAAATCTCTGAGGTCACTAAGTTAACTGCCGACCTTATTAATAGAAATAAATAACTTGTTCTGGAGCGGGTAGCCGCAGTAATACAGGCGTATTTGCTCCATTAAGGCATAGTTTTAATTCAAAAATGGTGCTTTTGTCTACTTTTCAATCAAAACAAGGCACTTATAAACAGCAAAAACCCAAAGCCACTTCTCTGAGACTTTGGGTTTAGCTGATATCACAAGATGCTTCCAATCCTAGAAAGGCAGCTCTTTTTTGGTGAATGAGACAAACTCCTTTGCCACAATCTCCGTGATATATTTTGTGTTGCCATCATTGTCTTCGTATGACCGTGATACCAATTTGCCCTTAACGAGGACTTCAGATCCTTTTTCTAGAATGGTGTTCATGTTTTCTGCGAGGCGACCCCATGCAATAATACTATGCCATTGGGTGTCTTGAATCTTCTCACCCTTGTTGTTTTTATAGTAATCGTTAGTGGCAAGTGTGAATGCGGCCTTGGTCTTACCATTGTCGTAATTTTTGAAATCAACATCTCTTCCAAGATTTCCAATTAGCTGTACAGAATTTCTAGTAGTATTCA
>CAZIMH010000015.1:1599-25064 GCA_964540155.1 uncultured Saprospiraceae bacterium | reverse complement strand
TCCTGGGAGGGTCCTTTGTAAGAAGAGTCGCTGATTATTTAGAAGCTTTTGACGTTAACAGACCTATTTAAAAGCAATAAGAATCACCCAAGAACCATTCATATACTAAATAGCGAGTATTGAGACTACTATTATTAATTCTAGGGTGTATTACCTGTGCTTTGTTACATGGCCAATCACATGAGAAAAAAGGAGATCAGGCCTGGGAAAGAGGCCGATACAAGACTGCTGTCAATAATTATAGCCTTGTAGAGGATATAGACAATAATAAGAAACTTCTTGCCAAAAGAGGCTTAGGGCATTATAAGCTTAATAAGCTTGATAGAGCCATCAATGATTTCACAAAGTCCAAGAGTTTGGGAAACGAAGATTCCTATTTGTATTTCTTAATGGGGAGTGCAAAGCAACATTTAGGACAATATGAAGAAGCTGCGTTTTTCTATAAACAGTTTGTAAAAGAGAAAGGTGATAAAAGCAAGGAAGGAAAGATTGCGCTGAGAGAAATTAAGAACTCAGCCTATGCGGCCTTCAATATTGATAAGAAGAGTACAGCTTTTGTAGAGAATTTTGGGGATGCAATTAATTCATATTACGATGAAGTGTATGTGTTGCAGAGTCCACAGCAAGGAAACGCTTTCTATTATACTTCCAATAATGATTTGTCCAGCAATGAGGTATACTTAAAGGTTGTAGATGAAAAAGGAAAGTGGTCACCTGACAGCACTCGTTTAGGTGGGATCAATACTGCTATGAACGACTATGCCATGGACATTAGCCCTAATGGTCAGAACATGATTTTTGCAAGACAATTATCTGATGGGAATACTAAGACCTACGTATCTGCCTACGATGTGAACGAGAAGCAGCACATAATAGAGTTGCCAGGATCTATGCTTTCAGGCGCCTTAGATTTGAACATCGTAGATAGAAACACCATCGCATTCGCGAGCAAAGATTTAGGCGGAGAAGGCGGCTATGACATCTTCACGATTAGTTATAAGAATGGTGTTTGGTCAGATCCCATCAATCAGGGTCCAATCATTAATTCTGAGTATGATGAGCGAAGCCCGTACTTCGCAAGCAATGAAAGTTATCTATACTTCAGTTCTAATAGACCCTATTCCTACGGCGGCTTTGATATCTATTACTATAATAAATTGGGTATCGCTGAAGAACCGATTAATATGGGTGTGCCTCTGAATAGCGCAGGAGACGATTTACAGTTTAGATTACACCAGGATGGTCAGTTTGCGGTTTTTTCATCTGACAGGAAGTCTGGCTATGGCGCTTATGACATCTATAAGGCCTACTTGCATGACTTCAAACCAATGCCAATTAAGGATACCTTTCAGTTGGATTATGTAAGAGATTATTTGGAACAATTCCAACCGACACAGGAAGTAGTAGCTGAAAGAAGAAAACCAAGAAAACCAAGAAATGAGCCACAACCTAAGAAGACAAATACAGACTCAGCTCTCAATGAGAAAATGGAGAAGGATGAAGTCGCAGACGAAGTAGTAATAGAAGTACCCAAGGAAGAAGTGGCAGATGATATTGGCAGCCAAGAAGATGAAGTAGTGATCGCAACGAATGAAGACACAGCCAAGGATGTAGAGATTGCAGAGAAAGATGAAAGTCTTTTTGAGCGAATAGGAAGATTAAAGAAAACAGAAAAGGAATCCGATACTGTAGTTGAAGAAACTGATTCAGACCTTGTAGAAGCAGGGGAGAAGACAGATGCAAATAGTCAGAAGGCGGATGAGATAAAAGAAGCGTTGGAGCCAATCCAAGAAGCAGAAGTCATTATCCATGATGATTCTTTCATATCTGATTCAAATACAACAAAAAGTACGGAACCCACAGATACTGACAGAACAGAGACAAAGCCTGATAAGAATACGTCGGCAAGTACACATACCGTTAGCTATAATAGTCCAGGTAGCTCTTCAGGTATCAAGAACTCTCTTTTGTACCAAGACAGGCATGACCTGATGAATAATGAAAACAAGCGAAAACTGGATTATCTGGTGACTTACCTGAAAAGCAATCCTGATCATTCCATTCATCTTATAGCACACACGGATCATTTGGAACCAGGACTTGATGAGTATATGCAGTATAATACCCTCAAAAGAGCAATCCTGATAGGCAAGTATCTTATGGAAAATGAGATCGAAAGACAACGTATAAGTATAGAAAGTGTCTCGAATAATTTTCCTGCTGCAAAAGAAGAATTGGCAGGAGAGACAAATCTAAAATATCTATATTATAATAAACGAGTAGATTGGGAGATAAGAGATGCAGACGGCATAGTGTTGACAGAGCTGTCCGTTAATCCTAATAGTTTGCCAGGATATGCCGTAGATAGAAGATATGAATTATTTCATCAGATACGTGAGGATGTATACTTTTCTGTAGAGATAGCAAGCACATCTACTATATTCAAGAATGCTGTTCTCAGATTATATGATGACATTTATATAAGAAAGGGTACGCCACTGGCAGATAATAATTATTACATAGGTATACTTAATACGTATGAAGATGCAGCGCTCCTTAAAAAAGAACTAGAGAATTCCTCAGCCCCTTATGCTAAAATAGTTGCCTTTCATCATGGGATGCCAATAACTAATCATGAGTTATCTGATTTCATAAGTGAGTTTCCTGAACTGCAAGCTTACAAAGATGGACAGCAGTAATCTATATTGATTCTAATCCACGTAGTGAATTTTTGTCCCTGCTGTACACTAGAAAATATCCACCACCTCCTGCACCACTAAGCTTAAAGTAATAACTGTCATTCTCTAATCCTTTTTGCCAGATAGGTTTTATATCTGCTGGAATCATTTTATCAAAGTACTGGAACTGAATAGAGGATATTTCCCTGAAAGTAGAACTGTAATCCTGTTTGTTTATTATTTCAGATATAATTTGGGAGTTAAAATTAGATAAGGCTTTAGTGATTGCAAGAAAAGAGGGGTCAGCTTTTCTCATCTTTTTGTAGTGCCCTATTAAGGGTTTGCTTTTTCGTGTTTTTTGGCTGTCATAAAGATATATATCTGATGGAGATTGGAAGGCAGTTAATACATTTATTTCACCGTCACGTATGTGTAAGGGTTTTTTTAAATACGAGGCCAAGGGGTCCATTCCTGATGAGCTTCCATGAAAGAAGGATTCTATTTCTGCAAGTTTGTTTTTTGTTTCAATCAAGCTGCTGGCTGGATTAAATACAAAATCATAGATAGCGGCAGTCAAGGCACCAGAACTTCCAGCGCCATATCCAATCGGGATAGAAGAGTAAAAATGCCAGGCCGCTTTCCTTAGGTGATCCAACTTAGGTTTGATACAGCCAGATAGTGTGGATATGTAGTCTAGGAATGGATTCAAATTATATTCAGAAGAAGTATTGTTCTTCCATTGTCCATACAGTTTATTGTATGGTATTATAAGCGCATCTGACCCGTGAATTATGCTGTATTCTCCGACAAGTAGAATCTTAGCTGGATATGTAGTAGATGGTATTTCCATGAAGGATAATAATTGCAATAATTAGTTAGCAGCGAAAACCACATTGGATATTCTATAAATTATCTGGTCAAGATTATATAGTCATTCAGCACAGTCCGCAGAAACTCAGAAGTGGTTGTGTCCAGCTTCTTTATTTTTAAGTCTTTTGTAATTTTTGTTACTAAATCTTGAATCATCGAATTATTCGCATCGGACTTATTGAGTTGATATCTGGAAAGGGTTTCTTTGATTAAGAGCATGTCAGAGTCATTATATCTAGTCACTTGAGGATAAGAGACTTCATATTCTGAATCCATAATATTTTTAATAGCAAGCAGAGATATTAGATTCTCATTTTGCACTTTGACAACAGTGGTATTGGCAAGGACATCTCCTAAGCGCTGATTCTTCTTAGACGAACTAATGAATATTGAGGCTAACATACCGAAACTAACAGTCACATCTATTAACCTAAACATCCATCTCATGACTAGCTCATTCAGCGTTGGCCGTTCTCCTGTAAGTGATATCACCCGTAGTTTCAGTAGTTTTTTTCCTAGTGATTGTCCATTATTAAAGTACTCTACTAGAAGGTGATAAAGCATAGACATTAACAGCGCTATGTACCACATAAATTCAGAACCTCGGGACATAAACATTAATATGATCATGATGAATCCCACAAAGAAGAGATCTATGATAGTGGCCAAGGCACGTGCCAATGTCGTCGCTAGTTCAACTTTGACAATGATATTATGAGAGGTGGTGATTTCTAAGCTTTCCACACAATAAATATAATTATTATTGGCATAGTCATCTTCATACTATAATTCTGATTATATTGTTCTAACAACTATAGAATAACTAGTGAAGGAATCTACTTTCATTGAGAAGAATGAGGATGACTGGCGAAAGCTGGAAGCGTTGCTAAGACAGCCCAATAAAGATGCAGACAAGTTGTTGTTTTTATTTGAGAAAGTCTCGGGAGATTTAGCGTATGCAAGGACCTATTATCCACAGAGATCCATAAGGCTCTACTTGAATAACCTCACGCAGGAAGTACTTGATAGCATAAAAAAGAAGAAAAAGAAATTTCGTCTATCTGATATCATTCACTTTTATAAGCACACGCTACCCCAAGAAATTTATAAATCTAGAAAAGCATTTTACGTTTCATTTACCGTATTTGCTTTAGCTATAATCATTGGTGTCGTTTCTTCAGCCAATGTCCCAGATTTTGCTGAGACAGTGTTGGGTCCCTCATATGTAAGTAGGACGGAAGCAAATATTAATAACGAGGATCCTATGGCTGTCTACAAGAAAATGGAACAAGGTTCCATGTTTATGTATATCACCATTAATAATATTAGAGTGTCTTTTTTCTGTTTTGTCCTTGGACTTTTTGGTAGTTTCGGAACCATCTTAGTTCTTTTGTCTAATGGTGTGATGGTAGGTACCTTCCAGTATTTCTTTTACAAAAAAGGATTGTTTCTGACCTCATTTCTCACCATCTGGATTCATGGAACCATTGAGATATCGGCTATTATCCTTGCAGGTGCAGCCGGAATAATATTAGGTAATGGTCTTTTATTCCCAAAGTCTTTCAATAGGAACACCTCTTTAATTCTAAGCGCTAAAAGAGCACTAAGAATTATATTAGCCTTGATTCCATTGTTTGTAATAGCAGGATTCCTTGAGTCATTTGTTACCAGACTTACTGAAATGCCTACAATCTTGAAGGTCTTGATTATCCTCCTGTCATTCCTTTTTATATTAATAATCTTTGTGGTTTACCCTATATATTATGCAAGGTCAGGACAATTATATCATGTAGATAATTATATAGAGCCTACTCAGTTAGAACATATTAATACTGATAAATATGTCTATGGCACGTTTGCTGAAGGAATGGCAAAAAGCTTAGCAAAGACAAGGCAAGCGTTAGGGCACTATATGTACCATTTTATTTTTCCGGCAATATTAATATTGTCTACAGCGCTATATTTTATAATTAAGTATTTGTTGGTTTCAGAAATTGGAATCCCCAATAGATTTAGTCTGACCACTTGGACAAATGGTTCATTTGTATACGGTATTATACTTTGGTTATTGTCATCTTTTCTATTTATCATTTTGATTATGACAATGAAGGATGTGCCTATGACTGGCATGAATAAATTAAAGCATATCAAAAAATACTTCTTTCAGATGGCACCATTTACTGCCATTTTTGCTGCCTCCTACTTTTTTATTTATAATCCAGTTGTGTGGATTATAAATCTTTTAATTCCTCCACACTTTATCTTTATTGTATTTGAAGAAATATTGAATGATAGATTTACGCTAAGAACTATACCGCAAAAGTATGCCTTCAGTTTTATACATTGGTTTTCATTTTTGCCTGTAACACTAATTTTTATTCTAATCTATTTTATGTTCGCGCTTCTAAATGTTTCTGGCGTATCTCACTTGATATCTGATTTTGTAAGCTGGCATAATATATTCGGAAATCATGTAGCTGATGCTGCATTCGTAAGACATGTTTTTTGGTTTATTGCTATTTGTTTGCCATTACCATTTTTGTTTTATGCCTACATATATAGATATACGTCAGTTTCCAGCTTGGTCAATGCATTAGATTTAAAGTCGAGATTTGAGAAGTTTGGAGAAAAGCAATCGCTATATTGAAATGAGACTTTCTTTATACATATGCCTTCTACTTTTATCCTGTAATTTGCTTACAGCGCAGCAGCAGCAACAACAATTTGAACCTATAGATGACAATACTTATCTAGAAGCTAAGAAAGAATTGGGATACGATAAAACTAAAAGGAAATTAGCACTCAGGGAGAGATTTCAAGCCAGGAAAAAAAAGAAAGAAAAGAAGCGCTTAGTGTCAGGTGTTCTGATGAGACTCATAGCATATATCTTAGTGGGGATTCTTATTGTTTCTGTACTCTACATGATTTTTGCCAATGTAAAAATAGACAAGGAAGTCAAATTGGATGAAGCAACTTTGATGGAAGATATAGAGGACATAGAGGAAATAGATGCTGATTCTGAATATAAGAAAGCAATCGCTAATGGTAATTATAGGTTGGCTATAAGGATGTTATTTATTAAGTCACTCCAAAAGCTGTCAGCAAAGGATATTATAGAATGGGAGAATGAGAAGACCAACCGAGATTACGCTAGAGAGATTGAAGATTTGAAACTAAAGCAATCATTTAGAAAGAATGCATCGATATATGAACTTGTATGGTATGGCGACATAGATTTGGATATGCAACGATTTAGAGCTTACGATTTAGAGATGAACAAATTCAATAACGCAATAGTATGAAGCAATCTTATAAAATACTATTGGGTGTTTTGTTAATTGTATTCATAATTATGTTCATTTTTTTCAAAATAATTAATGTCCCAAAGATTAAGCATTCTAGGAGTTATGATTATACTGAAAAAGATGCAGGGGGTTTACTGGTCTTAAAGAACTTGCTAAGGACTGGATTTGGTAGTTCTGAGATTCGGATTGAGGAGACAGATAAATTGAATTACTTGGAAGATTGTACTGAAGATTTAGCCATACTCTTAAGGAGTAGAATTAATTTGGATACATCTGATGTAAGATCTTTGAAAATTTTTCTTGAACAAGGTAACAGTGTTTTACTTGCAGCAAACCATTTTTCTTTGAGTACTTTGTTAGATGAATTTGAATATAGGAGCTCTGCAGTTTCAGACAGCTTGCTATCACTTCATTGGGAGGAAGATGGCCTGCGTTATGATATAAGCGATATAGCAAAATCTGATTTCTTTAATTATAGCAGTGGGCAGCATTTTTATAGTCCGACTAAAGCGTTTACAAAAGCTGATGAATATGATTACCGCCAGTCAAGCTGTGGCAATGGATTAGCATATATTCAAGATACTTTAGATGTATTTAGAAGCTATTACATAGGCAATGGAACCTTGTATCTTCATGCCATGCCTAGCCTTCTGACAAATGACGCAACACTGTCAGATATTTACCTGGAGAATTTTAATCGTACGTTTTCTGAAATTCCTGCTAGCAGCATTGTATTGCACCAATGGACTCGTCGCAATCTTAATGCAGGCAGTAATAAAGATTCATTGCTGAAATATATTCTTAGCCAGCCGTCATTGAAGTACGCTTATTACCTCACACTACTTGGCTGCTTTATTTTCGTTTTCTTCTCATCCAAGAGAAAACAAAGACCCATTCCAGTGAAAGAGTATGTGAAGAATACAAGCCTTGATTATGTGCACACAATCAGTGATGTCTTCAGAGCACAACAACAAAACGAAAAGCTGGTGCCACACATGAAAAAAGTGTTCTATAATAAAATGCAGCGCAAGTATTTTCTGGCGCCCGATTTGCCAGATTATGCTACAAAGCTATCCAGAAAATCCAAAGTACCTCTACAAAAAGTAGAGTCACTCATAAACAAGTTTGAGCAAGCTGATAATTATTCCTTTGATGACAATCAGCTAATTAGATTATACACAGATATTGATTCTTTTTACAAAAGTTGTAAGTAATGACAGATAATATAGACAATATACCTGACCACGATAAATTGCTTTCTCAGGATAGTATTGAAAAAATCCCCAAAGGTGATATAGAACCAAGTTATTCTACACCAATAGATACGCCTGAAGAGGTTAGCTATATTGCAGGTATACAGGAGAAGATTGATAATCTGCTAAAAGAATGTGGTAAGCTTATCATAGGTCAGAAAGAGGTGTTGGAGCTGATGGTTATCTGCATGCTGTCAGATGGTCACGTACTCTTAGAAGGCGTGCCAGGTATCGCAAAGACGTTATCAGCTAAGACACTAGCAAAAACAGTAGATGCAGAATTTTCAAGAATACAGTTTACGCCTGATTTAATGCCTACAGATATTATAGGTACATCTGTATTCAACATGAAAGAATCGGTCTTTGTATTTAAAAAGGGCCCTATCTATTCCAACTTGATTCTTATAGATGAGATAAACCGGGCACCCGCCAAAACCCAATCAGCCTTATTCGAAGTAATGGAAGAAAAGCAAATTACTTATGATGGAGAGGTGTATGAAATGAGTACCCCGTTTATGGTCATAGCGACCCAGAACCCAATAGAACAAGAGGGAACATATAGATTACCAGAAGCCCAGTTAGATAGATTCCTGATGAAAGTAAATCTAAGTTATCCATCTGTAAAGAATGAGATTTCAATCTTAGAAAGATTTAGGGAGGAAACCGGCGTCCCTGATATGTCAGTGATTTCTCCTATTATCTCTAAAGGTGAGATAGCACAAATGAAAGAAGAGATAGCTAAAGTATATATCAAGGAAGATATCATTAAATACATCGTAGAACTTGTATCAGAGACCAGAGAAAATAGTAAGATATATCTAGGAGCATCTCCCAGGGCTTCATTAGCTATTATGAGAACAAGTAAAGTTGTAGCTATTATGTCAGGACGAAACTTTGTGATTCCAGAGGATATACAGTACATAGCACCTTATATCCTTAATCATAGAATAATTCTTACCCCTGATGCAGAAATGGAAGGATCTAATCCAAATACCATTATTACTGAAATCATTAGAGGTAAGGAAGTACCTAGGTAATGCTTAAGTCCATATATCTTTATAGTAATTTTTTTATAGCACTGGCTGCAATTGTATTTGTATATGTGTTATCATACATATGGCCACTACTATTACCAGTTGCTCATTTTTGCCTTTTCCTATTTCTACTAATTTGCATTTTCGATTTATGGAGATTACACAGTGTAAGGAACGACTTGTCGGTGAGTAGAGAAGTGCCGCTCAAGCTATCTCTTAGCGATGGTGAAAATATTTATTACAAATTAGAGAATGAATCTAAATCTAACGTCCACATAGAATTCTATGATGAATTACCTGAGCAATTCCAGCATAGAGATATGATAAGGAAAACAACGCTTGGTGCAAAAGAAATCAAAGAGATATCCTATTACATAAGACCTTATGAGAGAGGGGAGTATCATTTTGGAAATTGTTACCTTATTTATTCTTTAGCGCCATTTCATTTTATACAGCGTCGACTGACCTTTAATCTAGAGACAGAATCCAAGGTAATACCTAGTGTAAAGCAAATGCGTAAACATGAACTACAGGTTTTTTCTCAGACAGCTTCTCTTTCAGGTATCAGAAAAATTCGGCAAGTAGGTGAGAACGATGAGTTCGAACATATCAAGCCTTATACACAAGGCGATAATATCAAGTCTATCAACTGGAAAGCGACTTCAAGGCAAAACCAATTGATGGTAAACCAATATCAGAATTCCAGACACCAATCCGTATACTGTATTCTGGACAAAGGCCGTTCGATGAAAATGCCTTTTGATGGCATGACCCTACTAGATTATTCTATTAATTCCGTTCTATCTATCTCTAATATCATTTTAAAGAAATTTGATTATGCTGGTCTGATTTCATTTTCAGATACGATTGATTCTGTCTTGAAGGCAAGTGCTAAACAGGGCCAACTCGAGAGAATTGCTGATCACTTGTACAAGCAAAGCACAGGATTTAATGAATCCAATTTTGAATTACTTCACCAACTGACCCGCAGAACGATAAAGAATAGAAGTATTTGGTTGTTTTATACCAACTTCGAAACACCACACGACTTAAGACGACAGCTGCCTTACATGAAACTGATGAATAAGCGCCATCTGTTTGTAGTTATTATTTTCATCAATACGGAACTGGAAGCAGTAAACAATATGAAAGTGGAGACCAATTCCGACATATATACGAAAACGTTTGCAGAGAAGATGATTATGGATAAAGAACTCATCAAGGATGAACTCATTAGAAATGGTATACAAACCATTCTCACAAGGCCATCTGAGTTATCCATTAATGTGATAAATAAATACCTTGAAATCAAAGCTCGCCGACTGAGATAATCTCTATACAAATGAACGTTACTGCACTGCATATATATCCTATCAAAAGCTTAGGCGGCATCTCCGTCAATACTGCAGAAGCAAGGATTAAGGGATTCCAGAATGACAGAAGATGGATGCTGGTAGACGATAAAGGTGAGTTTCTTACCCAACGTACTCTAGCAGAAATGGCAAACTTCAAATGCAGCCTTACAGATGATAGTATCCTTGTAAATTATAAAAGTGATAATATAGAAGTGCCTTTTAATCTGCACGTAACAGAACCCACACGTGTCAAAGTATGGTCAAGTAAACTAAAGGCCTACGAAGTCTCTACTCAGATATCTAAATGGTTTTCATCAGCACTAGGCGTCTCTGCCACACTGGTCAGAATGACAGATACTTCAGTGAGAGGTAAGCTTTTATTTGTGCCTCCATTCAAAACCAATTTGAGTTTTGCTGACGGATATCCCTACCTTATTCTAGGTGAAGCCAGCATGACAACATTAAACCAAAAGCTGGAGGACAAAGTGAATAGCAGTAGATTCAGAGCTAATATCCTATTGAGCACACAGCAGGCACATGCAGAAGATGACTGGAAATTTAATTTCTCTATTGGCGCTGCCAAGTTCAAGGTCATAAAAGCCTGTGCTCGATGCTCAGTAGTGAATATAAATCAGGAGACGGGTCAGGTCACAAAAGAGCCATTAAAAACAATGGCTGACTATAGAAAGTACAGAAAGAAAACTTGGTTTGGGGCTAATGCGATTTGTGTAGAGCCGGGAACAATTTCTATAGGAGATGAGATAGTACTTACCTGAGGATTGTTACATTCCCTAAGATGGTAAATAGATTACCATCTATTAGGGTGAGTTCTAACCTATAAGGATATACGCCAGGCGCCGCAGGTCTATTATCTATGCGCCCATCCCATAAGTCAAATGACATACTATTATTGAGACTATGAATTAATCCACCCCACCTGTCATATATTTTTACAGAGGCCACATTAGTAATAAGATTAGGCTTAGCCCCAATGGTAAACAGGTTATCCTCTCCAAAGGCATCAGGCCTAAACACTGAAGGAATGTAAATCTGAAGATTGTCTATAGATATAGTGATATTTATTTCTGCATCAGCAATACATCCGTTCGCATTCTGAACCTGAACAGCATAAATACCAGAAAAAGTTGGCACAAATTCTATCTCTTCACAATTATCACAAGTAGTGATGTCATTAGGAAACCATATGATAGAGTCTACTATTTCGCTAGGTGTAGCGCTGAGTTCTATCATATCTCCAAGTGAGACGATCGTATCTGCAGGCAAGGATACAGTTAACAGTGGAGGATTTATAAGCATACTTTGGGTAGTGGTCACGCAGCCTTGAGAGTCAGTGACCAATATGGAATACTCTCCAGCCGCCAATCCATTAAACGCATTGTTTTCTGAAGGCATATCACCAATCGTACTGACATAAGGGCCTCTATTGCCTCCATTGATATCAAAGGAGATGGCACCATCCATAAAGTCAAAACAAGAGGGATCAGTCTCCTGAATGTCAAAAGATAAATTTTCCATCGGTAATACCATCAGACTGAGATTGACAAAAGAATCACAACCTCTACTGGATACAAATGCCTCAAAATAGTCACCTTCTATAGTGAGCATCTGAGTTCCAAACTGGTACACCTCTCCACTGCAAATCGTCTCCTCGTCAGTATGATTGATTGGTGTTACTTCTATTGCTAATACATCCGAGGCTACCCAACACTTATCATTCAGTAATTCTACTTCCGTCCCAGCGGTGATATATCTGTAATAGTAGACGCCTACGTCAAATAGGCTATGTATAGTAGAAAAATCATTTTCTCCAGGTAGGTCTTCCCAGGTTAGACTATCCAAGCTAAATTGCCATTGCAAGACTTGATTCTGTGCCGTAATTTCTGCAATAATTTCCGCAGGATTGTTCTCTGACTCGCATAAGAATAGGCGTTGTTCTGTATTGACAAAAGCAGATGGCCCGCAGGCACGAAAACTAATATTATCTAGTGCCAGGTCGTTTCCAGATCCGCCAGGCGCATTATTTCGCAGGGATAGTTTTAAGCTAGTCTGGCCAGGCTGTGTCATGAATGTAAATCCGTAGGTATGCCAATTTTCATCTTGAGGCACATCTCCAGAATTGACCTGTAACGCATCATCTAGCAGAAAACTGATATTGGGGAAGATATGATTAGGCACGCCTCTTCTCACGACATTTATAACATCTGCAGTGAACTCATATAAGGTATTCTCACATAGGCCATCGACGATTTCTTCATAGAATAGTCCAGGACTTATATCTGCATTCACCAGCATAAAATAGCCAGAAGGATCGGGGCTATTGTCAGATAATCTTATCCAGGTAGGAAAATAGTTATTCCAAGTGAAGGTGCTACTCGTTATCACATAGGAACCGTCGTTAGGAGCAGAATTTATGCCATTATAGATATATCCTGGTGCGATACCTGGGTCATCGGCTAAAACATTATTGCGACTTGACCCAAAATCACCATCTGCGAAAATATTGCCACCAAGATTACCATCACATAACTGTTGCTGAGCACTAATCTCACTGACAATCACTACAAGTGAAAGTGTACAAATTAGTAAACGGATAATAATATGTGGCTCCCTACACACTTCTATGAGACTGATTCTGACCAAGATTTAAATTGATCCATCCATTTCTGAGTGGACTTTTTCATTTTACCAGGAAACACCTTGGTCATAACTTTCATGATGAACCCATTGGCTTGCATGTAATGGACATCAGCTTTCCATCTGGTCTTATTAGTATCAAGTTCTTCAAAGTAGTTGTTCATGCTATTCTTACCAAACGTACCTTCGTATGTGCCATGAAATGCATGAGGTAAATCCCTCAGTACCACCGTTTCCAATAACACCATTTCTCTCGAACCCATTTTATAGGTAACATGTGATTGTGCCCCTGGCTCCCCTGCCTCACCTGATACATGCTCGAATGAAACAAAGCCATCCTGCCAGTGAATCATATTGTCTGGGTTGTCAAATAATTCTATAACCCGTTCTCTAGGCAACTCAATATCAACAGTACATGTAAATTTCATTGATGTGCAGTTTTCTTTTTATAAATGTAACTATTCTTCATATTAATAGGTTGCCGCCATGCTGACGTTATTCGGACAGTCTAAATGGAGCTATTTAAACGTAGAGGATCAGATATTTTTACCAATGTAGTCTAATTCGAATCTTTTAAACAATTATCTTTGCGTATTCCTATCTCGAAACAATACTTTCCAAAAATATTCCGTCACAATAGAGGATTTCCTCCAAAGGCTTAAGCCTGAGTATTCAATAACAACTAAAACTAACTTATGTCAAACATACTAGACAGCGTAAAATCTAAGATTGGGTATAGTCTCGCTGAACATTCAGCTCATTTTTTCGATGAAGAGCAGTCTAATACTAGTACTGCGGTAGATGGAACGTTTGCGGCTATTTTAGCGGGTATGATACAGAGAGTATCATATGACAAAGGCGCAAAAGACCTACATAAAATCCTAAGTAATGAGAAATACAGAGAATATGACATTGAGGATCTATTCACTAGAAGTCCACAGACGGTGAATGGCCTTGTAAACAGGGGTCAGCACTTTTTACCCACGATTTACCCAGGTAGATTGAGAGAGGCGACAAATAGCGTCGCGACAGAAAGTGGCGTCAAAAAATTGACGTCTTCTAAAATGATGAAAATCAGTGCCCCTCTATTACTTAACCAGTTAGGTAAGCATGTACAGGAGAATAACCTTGATGTCAATGGACTAAAGAGTTACCTGAATGCGCAGAAAAGCAGTGTCGAGTCAAGTGTGCCTAAAGGATTTATGGATGCAGCGGAACTGAGTGCTTTCGGATGGAAAAAGAAAGAAGTTGTCGTGGAAGAGCCAAAGCCTAAGCCAAAGAAAGAGCCTAAGCCTAAGAAGGTGAAAGAAAAAATTGAAGAGAAAGTTGTGCCTACTAAGGAGGCTGTTGTCCCTGCCAGTACTGCCTCAGCAGGCACGCCTTGGTGGAAATGGCTAATTCTTTTATTACTCTTATTAGTGGGGATATGGTTACTGGCGACTAAAATTATTGGTTGTGGCGGCACTGATAAAATTGCCTCTACTGTAGCTGCTCCAATAGAGAAGGTCGGTGAGGCAGTAGGAAAGACAGGAGAGGGCATAAGTGATGCTATGAGCGGGATTGGCAATGTCTTGGGTGGTATAAATGAAGCAGCCAAGTCTATGTTAGACAAAGTAGAATTTGCTGCAGGATCTGCCGGTGAGCAGATGATGAACTTTATATCAAAAGGAGGTCAAGGAGATGGACGATTTAGATTTAATAACCTGACGTTTGCAACTGGTTCTGCTAATATTGACGGTACTTCTGGATTAGAGGTGGATAATATGGCAGCTATTCTCAAAACCTATGAAGATGTCAAAGTGAGAATAGAAGGATATACAGACAGTCAAGGGAATGCAGATAATAACATCCAGTTATCTAAGGACAGAGCAGAAGCCGTTAGGAGTAGGTTGATTTCTTTAGGTATTACTGATGGCAGGATTTCCACACAGGGTTTTGGGGCGGCTGATCCTATAGGCGACAATGAGACACCTGAGGGAAGAGCGCAGAACAGGCGTATTGAGGTAGTTGTAATTAAGTAATTTAAACAGAGGATAATTTGAAATATTCAAATTATCCTCTTGTTTATGTCCTCCGTTATTTGACATAACGGTTAACACTACTGTATATTTGAAGTAATAATTCATTCACTAACAATCAGCAGAAAATGGCAACCAGAAAGAAAGTCACTTCTAAAAAGAAAAAAGCAAAGCCTGCAGCTAAGAAAAAATCTACTCCTGCTAAAAAAGCAGCTAGGAAGGAGGTAAAAGATTTGAAGAATGAGACTTGGAAAAAAATCAAAAAGAATGGTAGTACAAAGAGAATGTACTACATGATTTCTAGCAATGGTCGTATTAAAAGTGTAGACAAGAAATCTAAGGATGAATGTCTTATCAAAGGCACATTCACCAAGGGCGGATATCACCAATTCAATATCAAGATTTCTGACGATAAAAGAAAGACATTCTATGTGCACAGATTGGTAGCAGAATTATTCTTGAATAAGCCAAAAAAAGATCAGGATTTTGTCTGTCATAAGAACGGAAAGAAAGCTGATAATAAGGTGAAGAATCTGATGTGGGCTAATAGAAAGGAATGGTCTAAGTTGCATGACAAATTGGGCACTTATCAGAATCTGGATAGAAGAGGCGGATATAATTCTAAATTGACGGAAGCTAAGGTGAAAGCCATTAAGAAATCACTTAAAGCTGGAAAAAAAACAAAAACTTCCATTGCTGAAAAGTATGGCGTTTCTATAACCCAAATCAACAGAATTGCTTCTGGTGAAAATTGGGGGCATGTGAAAATCTAAAAAGTAATTATACATCATAAAAAAAGCTTTGACCCACACACGGGCCAAAGCTTTTTTTTACACGATAGAATCTAAATGAACTTAGTTTAATCTAGTGGTCTTGTTTTTTCTTGCAGCTATAAAACTCATTATAAACGACACAAGGGCTATAATGCCTGTTAGAACCATGGAACCAACTCTGACAAGTGGTAAGATGTCATAATCCATTTTCTTGATAGCAGATGGGAGTGGCTTGGCTATTAGTGCCACCAAGGCGATTAAGGTTATAACCACGGCGACATGGGCCACAGTTTTATTGTGATTTCGTATACTATTGGTAAAATATAAAAGTACCGCACCGAATAAAAGAGGGATAAGAGCCGTATTTGAACCTCCAGTTTTGTATCCCCAAACACTCATTCCTATGAGTACTACTGCATTGAGCAGATTAGCATTTCCAGCATTCATATGTTAATTGTTTTGTCGCTTTAAAAATCAGCGCAACCTATGAAAATTCCGATTATTATAAGAATTAAGTCAATCTTTTGGTATTAATCTGTTATTGCGATTTTTTGATTCAACAACTGTCGCCTTAAACCAATAATATATGAAAATTGAAGCAATTTTTTTGCAATTTATTTTTGCATTAGAATTGTCAATTTTAAGACTCAATTTCTTTTCTAACGATAATTATTGTAACTTTTACATCGGTTTTGGTGAGTGAAATTCGTTTCATTATTGTCTATCATCTTAACCTTATGGACTCTTTCCGTTCTTATTTGGATGTAGAAGAGTTGATCACTGTTTAACACCCTATTAGTTACGATAATCACTTTTTTAAGTATATAAATTAATGGAAGTAAAAGAAATTACTGCTGAAGCATATGACGTCAAAGGAGCGCTCAAGGAAAACTTTGGCTTTGCTGATTTTAAATTAAATCAGGAACATATAATAAAAAGTGTCCTTTCAGGACAAGACACATTTGTGATAATGCCTACAGGGGGAGGAAAATCCCTCTGTTATCAGTTGCCTGCACTAATGTTGCCCGGAACGGCGCTTATCATCTCTCCACTTATTGCCCTGATGAAAAATCAAGTGGATTCTATCAGAGGCTTTTGTAATGATGACACCATAGCGCATTTCCTTAACTCTTCTCTGAATAAAACGCAGATGAAGCAAGTCAAAGCAGATATAAAAGCTGGTAAGACGAAGATGGTATTTATCGCACCAGAAACATTGACTAAGGAAGAAAATATCAAATTCTTTAAAGAGTCTAATGTTTCCTTTATCGCTGTGGATGAAGCACATTGTATTTCTGAATGGGGACACGACTTCAGACCGGAGTACAGAAAAATCAGAATGATGGTCAAAGGCATTTCTGATTCTATTCCCATCATAGCCCTTACGGCCACAGCAACACCTAAAGTAAGAACTGATATCGTTAAGAACTTAGAGATGAGGAATGTCGCCTCATATGTTAGCTCCTTTAATAGAGATAACCTCTACTATGATGTGAGACCAAAAATCAACAAGTCGCAGACACAAAAGGAAATAGTGCAGTTTATCAAAGCACAAAATGGGGCCTCAGGCATTGTGTATGTACAATCCAGAAAGTCTACAGAAGAGATAGCCCAAGTCCTTCAGATAAATGGGGTCAATGCCATGCCTTATCATGCCGGTCTGGACAGTAAGACGAGAAACAAGGTGCAAGATGATTTCCTAATGGAAGATTTGGATGTGATTGTGGCTACTATTGCTTTCGGGATGGGGATAGATAAGCCCGATGTCCGATTTGTGATTCACTACGATATCCCGAAGAGTATAGAGAATTATTACCAAGAAACAGGACGTGGCGGAAGAGATGGCCTAGCTGGACATTGTCTGGCTTTCTATTCTTACAAAGACATTCTTAAGCTAGAGAAATTTCTTAGAGATAAAGGGGTTGCAGAGAAGGAATTGGCGGGTCAGCTGATGGAAGAGATCATAGCTTATTCGGAGACAAGTTCTTGCCGACGAAAATTTTTGCTCCATTACTTTGGAGAGCAGTATGATGAAGCTGAGTGCAATAAAAACTGTGACAACTGCAGACATCCCAAGGAGAGAAAAGTGGTTACTGATGAAATGCATCAGGCACTAAAAATTATCACGGAGCTCAAAGAGAACTACGGTGTGAAGTTTATTGCTGACTACCTCATAGGTAGAGACTCTAAGGAGATAAAAACAGTTAACTTCCAGCAGAAGCCAACTTTCGGAAGTGGTAAAGAGAAGGGCGAACTGTTCTGGCATTCTATATTAAGACAAGCGATACTCCATAATTTTGTCTACAAAGAGATAGAGCAATATGGTCTGCTTAAGATGACAGACAAGGGCAGAAGCTTTATAGATAATCCAGAAGAGATATCTATTCCTATTAACAGGGACTTCAGTGCTTCAGTAGATAATAGCATAATGACAGGGGCCTCTGGTGGATCTGCATTGGATAATACTTTATTCAATATGCTCAAGGATTTGAGGAAGGCAGAAGGCAAGAGATTAGAACTCCAGCCATGGATTATATTTTCAGAAGTCTCTCTTCAAGATATGGCGACTTATTACCCGATCAGCAAGGATGATATCTTGAAAATAAGTGGTGTGAGTCAAGGTAAAGCCTCCAAATTTGGGAAACCATTTTTGGAAATGATTAAAGACTATGTCGATTCCAATGAAATCGATAGACCAATGGAAATCGTCGTTAAGCAAGTAGCCAATAAGTCAAAAGCCAAGGTAACAGTTATACAAGGCATAGATAGAAAATTACCGCTTCCAGATATTGCACAGACATTAGGAATGGACCTAGATAGCTTACTGCATGAGATGAATATAATAGTGAACTCAGGCACTAAACTAGACATATCTTACTTTCTAAATGACAATCTAGACGAAGGCGTCGTAGAGGATATCTTTGATTATTTTTCTGAAGCAGATTCAGATTCTGCAGATGATGCACTCAAGGAATTGGAAGAAGATGACATTACACTTGAAGAGATATTAATGGTGCGGATTAAGTTCATGTCAGAAATGGCTAACTAATCGTGAATCTTTTAATTCTCAATGGCCCCAACCTCAATCTAATAGGGACAAGGGAACCTGAGATATATGGACACAAATCGATGGATGAGGTCGTGGGTGAAATCCGCGATGCTTTTCCCTTACATCGTATACATTATTTCCAATCCAATCACGAAGGAGCCATCATCGATAAATTACAAGAAGTAGGTTTTACCTATAATGGTATTATCCTCAATGCTGGAGGATATACGCATACCTCTATCGCTATTGCGGATGCGATCAAAGCGATAACATCACCAGTGGTAGAAGTGCATATTTCAGATATCGAAAACCGAGAAGACTTCAGAAAGCATTCTTATATCAGCGCTAATGCCGTGCACAAAGTCATTGGTAAAGGGGTGGCAGGGTATCATGAAGCAGTCACTTATTTTTTAGAACAGGCTTAGTATCCTGTGTATCAAAACATTCGGACATCTATTATACGCAGCTTATATAGAGAACCAAGGTCATTTCTTTTCTTTCCAAAAAATTTCCGCATTACCCAGCCCAGAGTAACAGCGACCACGCCGATAGTTATTTCACGGCCACCCAGTGTAAAATCTGAATCCCCAAGTGTACCCAATAATCCAAACCCTAACCAAGTAGTCCCAAAAGTACCTAGTGCTGTCCCCACCACGAGCACGGCTGTATTGGATCGTCGTATGCTATGGAAGTCATCTGTAGTCATGTATCCTTCTGAGAAAATGATGAGCCCATCTTCGGGCATGATTTTCTGGATGCGGTCTTTCCGCCAAGTATTAGGATAGTCCTTCGTAGAGAATTCAATTTTATCTCCAGGATAATATTGGTAAGAATTAAAGGTGTTGATTTCTTCCAGTTGCAGATAGATGGATTGTCCTGAAAGAGTGGCGCAGAAGAATGTCAGAAATAAACTATTAATCAGGAATCTCATCTTCTAATCGTCTTAGTAATTTGACCACAACTTTTTCTAGCTTCTGGTAGGTCGTCTGCTTATCTGATAGATGTATAAACATAAGGACTAACTGATAACGACCATCTTCAACCAATTTGTTGTGCAATGAAATTTTATTCTGGCGGTATGCTTCCCTGATTCGCCGTTTGACCTTATTCCTATGTGCAGCCAACTTTATCTTTTTCTTCGGCACAGATACAGAAAAGAGAATAGGACTCGCCTCTTCATTTAGAGGTATCCAAGAATAATATACTTTGAGTGGATGGACAAAGCTGGAGTGACCTGAATCGAACAAGCCATCTATGAGCTTTTTGCTTTTAAGTCGCTCAGATTTATTCAGACTTAATTTCACAGAAACAGTGGGGTACTTAATTGAGTAATACCCTTAAAAATACAGATTATAAAAATGAGATAGTGAGGACTAGGTTAGAATAGCCTATTACTTAGAATATGCTTCATCAGAAACCGTCAGCTTAGCTCTGCCTTTCGCTCTTCTGCTCGCTAATACCTTACGACCGTTCTTAGACGCCATTCTAGCTCTAAAACCATGCTTGTTGGCTCTCTTTCTTTTTGATGGTTGAAATGTTCTTTTCATCGTCAGTCGTGTTTAAAATCTTGTAGTTTCTTATCCTTTTGCCCTTTTTGGGGTTATAATTTCAAAAGGATTGCGAATATATGTGAATTTCAGCACAAAAATCAAGCAAGTCCATACAAATTATAGACCTGCAATCGCATTGTCTGTTATCCATTCATGGTTACGAGGAACTCTTCATTGGTTTTCGTACCCATCATATGCTTTCTAAGGAAGGTCATTGCTTCATCTGGCTTCATATCAGCCAAGTGCTTTCTTAGCATCCTCATACGTGTGATGATGCCATCCTCCAGAAGCAAATCTTCTCGCCTTGTACTGGATTTGGTCAAGTCTATCGCAGGATACATACGCTTATTAGATAGTGATCTATCCAACTGTAGCTCCATATTACCTGTTCCCTTAAATTCTTCGAAGATTACTTCATCCATCTTAGACCCTGTCTCAGTAAGTGCTGTAGCCAGGATGGTTAAAGAACCGCCTCCTTCTATATTTCTTGCTGCACCAAAGAATTTCTTTGGCTTCGTTAATGCATTAGCTTCCACACCACCAGATAGTACTTTTCCTGACGCTGGCGCTACAGTATTATAAGCTCTTGCTAGTCTTGTAATCGAATCCAATAGAATCACCACATCATGACCACTTTCAGTCATTCTCTTCGCCTTCTCTATCACAATATTGGCTACTCTTACGTGATTGTCTGCATGTAAGTCAAAAGTAGAAGCGATGACTTCTCCCTTTACAGATCTTTTCATATCAGTTACCTCCTCAGGTCGCTCGTCTACTAATAACACGATGAGGTAACATTCTGGATGATTAGTCGCGATGGCATTGGCGATATCTTTAAGTAGGAACGTCTTACCTGTTTTAGGCTGAGCCACGATAAGTCCCCTCTGGCCTTTTCCTATAGGCGTGAAGAGGTCTATCATTCTGTTACCCAAGTCTTTCCCTTCTGGATGCGATACTAATTTGATTTTCTCATCTGGGAAAAGCGGCGTCAGATATTCAAAAGGGACACGTTCTCTTGTCTTTTCAGGGTCCAATCCATTGATCTTAGACACCTTTAATAAAGCAAAATACTTTTCTCCTTCTTTAGGAGGTCTGATAGCACCTTGTACTGTATCTCCTGTCTTTAGTCCAAATAACTTTATTTGCGATGGGGATACATACACATCATCCGGACTTGTCAGATAATTGTAGTCAGCAGATCTTAAGAATCCGTATCCATCAGACATCATCTCTAATATCCCAGTGCCTTCTATGACACCATCCATATCCACGTTAAACTTCTTTACATCGGGCTTTGGCTCTCTCTGCTCTCTAGGTTTACGTTCTGGTCTATCTTGCTTATTGTCTTTTCTCTGAGGACGTGGCTTTCTTTCCTGAGCCCCATTAGCTACAGGTTTAGCTTCTTGTTTTTCCTCTTTTGATTCAGCTTCAGCAGCTTCAGCAGGTTCGCTGGCTGGCTGAGTTGCTGGCTTTGGTTTTCGAGGCTGACGAGGTTTGGGTTCTCGTTTAGCTCTTTCTGGTTTAGCTTCTACAGTTTCTTTTTTTTCTCCGCCGACGATGGCCTGGTGGTCAAGAATTTTGTAGATAAGGTCTTGCTTGCTGAGTCTTTTGTAACTTTTGAGTTCAAGCTTTTCAGCGACTTCTTTTAACTCTGGAACGAGCATTTCATTCAACTGGAGTATATCGTACATTATGAAGGGAATAGGTATAAGTTATAAATTAATCCTTATTTGAAGGTCGAATTCGCTTATTTGAACTTGAAACAGAGGGAAATTGGAGAAAGAAATGCTAGATAAGTAAGACTATTCGGTGCATTTCTGCCGCAAATATAGAGTTTTCAGCGGAAAGATGAAACAAATGCGCTTTAAGGGCCTACCTGATTATGCACATTTTAGAGGATTTTGGGCAAATAAACGTGGAAAACCTGCTTTCTATCTCTCCACGACAAGATAATCGACCTCATACAGCTCCATATCTTGTAGCATGGACTTGACCTCATTGATGTCAGACATAGGTATCGTTCGCTGAGCGACTAACTTAATGCGTGATAGCCTGAGACTGGCCAGTTGCTTTGTCATTGCCTTTTTCAAGTCCTTAAGTTGAGCAAATTGCTGACCACCAGTGTGATAATTGACTGATGTGCCTTCATAAGAGATGATGATGGATTCTAAATCCTTTTCACTGATATATTCAGCATAATCCACTGAAGGAATCTGGACCTCACTTTCACTTTCTTCTTTTTTGATGACGGTTACTATCATAAAGAAGAAGAGCAACATAAATATAATATCTGGCAGGGACGAGGTATTTATCTCTGGCAATGACCGCTTGTTACTTTGCTGGCTATACATAGGTAATGATTTATAAGGTGACAACGGATTCCGTGATTCTAATTTTGCATTGATTATTTAGCGTCGCATATTCAGACCGACTCAGCTTCTCTAGTGACGTATTAAATATTTCTTGAGCTAAGGCATCCTTGGCCAGGTGTATACCTGATTTGATATCAGACAGGGTAGAAAGATAACTTTGGTAGTCTGCCTTTGGATGCATACTTAGATTGACTATAGGGGCTATCTTTTCATGAATCATCTTAATAAGATGCTGATGTACCAAGTCATCTAGATTAGAAGTCGCTATTTCATGCTCTATCATAATGTCGTTATCCCCATTAATTAGAATGCTCAGTACCTTTTTATCCAATACCTTTTGTGGTGGACTATCTACCTTAGGAGGCAAGCGCATGGAGAGGGATTTTTCTCTTTGAAAAGTGGTTACGACCATAAAAAATATGAGCAGAAGGAAGGCAACATCAGCCATCGTACCGGCATTCAGTGAGGTGGATTGACGAGATCTCTTCATAGCTTTTATCTTTATAAATGAGATGCGATCATTAGGGTAAGTGGTGGATTGTGTGCGGTGCAC
>CAZIMH010000015.1:0-1499 GCA_964540155.1 uncultured Saprospiraceae bacterium | reverse complement strand
TCTTTATAAATGAGATGCGATCATTAGGGTAAGTGGTGGATTGTGTGCGGTGCACCTTACAACGGTTCACGGTTCACGGTTCATCGGTTCAGGGTATAACGGATTGGTTTACGGTTAGACGATGCCTAATATAGGTTGACCGTTTTTTAACCAAAATATGCCGATGCACCGATGCACCTTGAACCGTTGCACCTGGTCGTCAGACCTTGAACCGTTGTACCATAGACTCCAAACCATGTATATTTGAAGTACAAAACAAAATCGGGTACAAGAGATGTTAGAAGTCAATAGGATAAGAACAGAGAAAGCACAGATGGCAGAAGCGCTGAAGAAGCGTGGATGGGGTGATGATAAGCTGACTATTTTAGATCAGGCTATCGCTGCAGACGATGAAAGAAAAAAGCTACAGACCACTAATGATGCCTTCCTTGCAGAACGGAATAAGCTATCTGCAGAGATAGGCCAATTATTCAAAGCTGGAAAAGCAGACGAGGCCAACGCGATTAAGTCCAAAGTAGAAGGACTGAAGACGCAGATAGCTGAGGCAGAATCCAAAATGTCTGACGCCATCGGTAATCTAGAATCACTCTTACTTCAGATTCCTAATATTCCTCATGGCTCTGTTCCAGCAGGACAGTCGGAAGATGACAATGAAGTAGCTAAGCCTTGGCCAGAGGCACTCCCAGATATGGGTGACAAAGCCTTACCCCATTGGGACTTAGCCACAAAGTATAATATACTCGATATGAAATTGGGTGTAAAAGTCACTGGGGCGGGATTTCCTGTCTTCAGAGGTAAAGGGGCTAAGCTACAGCGAGCACTGATATCGTTCTTCCTAGATGAGGCATCCAAGGCAGGTTATGAAGAGATAGTGCCGCCATTATTGGTCAATGAAGATTCAGCCAAGGCAACAGGACAACTGCCAGATAAAGATGGCCAGATGTATTATGTGGAAAGAGATAACCTATATCTGATACCTACAGCAGAGGTGCCAGTTACCAATTTGTATAGAGGAGATATGCTGAAGGAATCTGCATTTCCCATAAAATTGACAGGATATACGCAGTGCTTTAGACGTGAGGCAGGCTCTTATGGTGCTGATGTTAAGGGCCTAAATAGAGTGCACCAATTTGATAAAGTAGAGATTGTACAGCTTCAGCACCCAGATAAATCTTATGAGACTTTGGACCGGATGGTAGCGCATGTAGAAAGCTTATTGAAAAAATTGGAACTGCCATACCGTATTTTGCGTTTATGTGGTGGTGATCTTTCCTTTGCTTCCGCCTTGACTTACGATCTGGAAGTATATTCTGCTGGACAAAAACGATGGTTAGAGGTAAGTTCTGTCTCTAATTTCGAGACTTTCCAAAGCAATCGACTCAAATTGAGATATAAAGATGCGGATGGAAAAAAGCGTTTAGCTCATACACTTAATGGAAGTGCACTGGCATTGGCAAGGATAATTGCTGCCCTGCTAGAGAATAATCAGACCCCTGAAG
>CAZIMH010000014.1:0-25744 GCA_964540155.1 uncultured Saprospiraceae bacterium | reverse complement strand
AGGTGGTGAATGTTGTCAGTTGTATGATTTTGAAGTTACAGGATCAGATAACTGTGCTCTAGCGCCAGATGGTATAGATGCGTTTGCTCTAGGTGGTCCATGTGATCCAGCAGTTGGATTAGCTGGTATTACTAATGTACAATGTGGTGCAGCAGGTGGTCTTGGTTTAGCTCAAATTATGAATGTTACACCAGGTCAAATTATAACTCAAGTTTGTTATGTACAATCTACGGTTAACTTACCTGCTAATGCAACTATTAATATATATCCTTTCATGGCAGGAGCACCATTCCCTAATGCTGGTCCAGCGGGAGGAATGACACCGTTAGTGTCTACTATGTTTATGCCAAATGCGGCTAATAATGGTATGAATACATGTGTTCCTATAGCGCCAACTGTTATTCCTCCAGGAGTAACTCAGCTTGTAGTAGAATTTGCTGTGCCAGGTGCTACAGATATTGTATTAGCTGTAAATCCTACTTGCGCAGATGGTACGCCTAATCCAGGTGCAGGTTCATTTATTTCTTTCTGTGCAGGACTTGCTCCAGGAACAGCTTTATCAGGTTTTGGTTTTGGAGGACCTGCTATAGCTCTTGTAACAAATGGACCAGGACTACCAATGCAGACTGCACCTCCAGCAGGGTTTTTCCCAGCGGATGCAACTGTAAATGCTTTCCAACCAGGTTCAGTTAATCTACCTATAGGTACTCACTGTTTCTTCTATGAGTTAGCAGATGCAGCTGGTGATGTAGCAGATTGTGATGGTAATATGATTCCAGGAGCTGCGGCTAATACTGCGACTGCTTCTTGGTGTGTAACTGTTAATGATGCTGTTAATACAGTAACATCATTGACTTGTAATGATAATTTGAATATTTCAGTAGATGAATTCTGTGAAGTATTTATATCAGCAGATATGTTCTTAGAAGGTGGTCCTTACTCATGCTTCTTTGATTGTTATGAAGTTTACATAATGGATGAACATGGTGTGGCACTAGACTTAGGTTGTGGTGACGCAGCAAGAAAAGGACCAGGAGGAGATTTCCTTTCTGATTTAGGAATAGACCCGAGTGACGCTAATGGACTAAGAGATGTTAATGGTTGTACCTTAAGCTTAGCTTGTGGTAACTATACATATGAAGTATTTGATGCTTGTAATAATAATAGCTGTTGGGGTGCATTTACTGTAGAAGACAAGATTGCTCCTACAATTATTCCTCCAGCTCCAGTAACATTGAATTGTACTCAATCAACTGATCCGGGTGCAGATTGCCCAGGATCTATATCTGCAAGTGCTGCAGCTGTACTACCTATTACATGGGTTGCGAATGCTGATGTAAACGGTACTGGTACTGCTGATCTTGCTGACTTCTGTGTTCCAGTAGGTGCTGTGCCTCCAGGAGCAATAATAACTGATATAAGTGTAGATATGGAAATATCTCACGATTGGATTGGTGATGTAGAAATTGAGTTAACAGCGCCAAATGGTGCAAGTGTTACACTTATAGATAACATGTGTGGAAACGATAGTCATTTAGATGCAACGTTTAGTGATTCTGGTAATCCTATTAATTGCTCTGGATTTGATGTAGGAGCTGCACCTTGCGGTCAGTTAGCTGCAGATGGTCAGGCTGCTGTTTCAGGTACAGTTGCTCCTCAGGTAGGAACACTTGCTGCTTTGACAACAGGTGCAATATCAGGAGACTGGTGCTTTGATATAGATGACACATTCACTGGTCTTTTCGGTGGTTGTATTGAGAGTATTGAATTGAATATTGATTACAATGTTCCTGCTGCTCAGCCAGCGATGTTAGCTAACGTTAAGTATGTAGATGCACGTGGTAATATAGTAGACCCTGAAACGCCAGGTGCTACAAGAGTTGCTTGTGATGATGAATTGATATTTGTTGATGATTTCAATGATGGTGATTGTGGAGTTTCTACTATAGAAAGAACATGGATTGCTACAGATGATAAAGGAAATTCAAGTACAAGTGTACAATTGATTACAGTAGAGCAGATTGGTGCTGCGAATGTAGGTATTGACTGGTTCTGGCCAGACAACGATGTGGTTAACTCATGTGTTAATGAATCTGGTGAGCCAGGTATAAGATTGACGTGTGGAGCTGATACTTCACCTATGGGTGTCTATGAATATCATAGAGATGCATACATAGCTTGTTTCCCTCCTGCATCACCAGATGTAGCTGATGACCCAGAGTTTTTAGCTAACGTTTCAAGATTTGCAGTAACAAAAGCATTCCCTTATATCCTTTCAAAGGATGGTGGTGCTATGAGTTTCATAGATAATAATTGTAATCTAATCTTTGACTTCAACGATAAGACGCTACCAGCTTGTGAAATCGGTTGCGACGGTAATGAGAAGATACTTAGAGATTGGACTGTATTAGATTGGTGTTCTTCTGAATCATTAACATTCAGACAGATAATCCATGCTACTGATAATGAAGCGCCTGTAGTGGATATGGAAACTGCAGCTGGCGTTCAGTCAAGTACTTCATTGACGGTAAGTGTAGATCCTTGGGGTTGCGTTTCAACGTTTGCGTTGCCAAGTCCAGAGCACTTAACTGATAACTGTGCTACTGATATTACTTATACATACTCTGGTCCTATTGCACCAGTGTTTGATAACGGTGTTTGGTTTGTAAGTGGTGCACCAATTGGTGTGCACGAATTCACTGTAACTGCTGTTGATTGTTGTGGAAATGCAGGAACAGGTACTGTTGAAGTAACAGTAATAGATAGTTCTCCACCAATTCCAGTAGTAACTAGAGACTTAGTTGTTGGATTGACATTCTCTCCAACTAATCCTACAGGAGGAGCAGCTAAATTGTTTGCTACTCAAGTGGATAACGGATCATTCGATGGTTGTGGACCAGTGAAAACTGTTATTAGAAGAATTGACGATAGAGATGCTGATACTGAGTGTACTAACAACTTAGGATCTAATGGAAACCATAATAACAACAATACTTTCAACGATTTCGATAGAAATGCACCATTTAGTCTTTTTGATACTGACGGTGGTGAGTTTGTAACATTCTGTTGTGAAGATTTATTCTACGGAGATGGAGGCGATTCTGATGGTGACGGTGTTAATGATTATGTTAACATACCAGTTGAGTTAGGTGTATTTGATGATGCCAACATGGATGGCGTACCAGGAACACCTGGTGATAACTTCGCTGTAACTTGGGCTAACGTAAGATTAGAGTCTAAGATTACACCAGTATTGACTTGTCCTCCTAACGCAGCAGTAGAATGCTTCGAAGATGAGACTTCTAATTTCATATTAGATACTCAGCTAGGAAGAGCGACTGCAGTTTCAAACTGTGGTGTGCTAGATGTTGAATTCACAGATGTTTGTGGATATGATCAAAATGGTGACGGAGAGTTATCAGGTACATTCTTCATGGGAAGTGTGTTCCCGAATGAGCCAGATGTGCCAGAGGAGTTCAATAAAGGATGTCACTTTGGACCTATCGTAAGAACTTGGTCTATACCAGGTACTGATATCTCTTGTGAGCAGATAGTAATCGTAAGAGACCCAGAAGTATTCTTCAATGGTAGCTACCACCCAACTGATATGGATGGAAACTATACAGATGATGACGAGAACCCAACTGTAACTTACCCATTTGAAGGTAATGAGGTTGATAGCGACGATAATGGTTTCTACGACTTCACAGAGGTAGAAGTAGGTTGTCTTGATGACCTAGGTGATTTACTAGAGCAAACATCATGGGTAACAGAGCACTGTAGCTTAATAACAGCTAGTGTTGATTCTGATACACTTGAGTTCGAAGGTGATGCTTGTAGAAAGATTATATCTGAAGTTTGTATCATTGACTGGTGTCAGTTTGAGCCAAATGGCGATGAGCTAATAGATGATGCTACAGGTGATGTTACTGCTGCTGCACCAGGTAAATGGTGCTGGACAATCATTGGTAAATTACTTGATACGGATGCGCCATCTGTAACGGCTGCAAACGCTACATTCCCTGCTCAGCCAGGAAGTGGAGGATCAGGAGGTGAGCCAACAGGTTTAAATTGCGTAGGAACGGCAGCTATGACTGCAGTTGGTAATGATATGGGTGCTTGCCCTAGTGAGTGGTTGAAGTGGGTAGTTCTTGTTGATATCAACAATGACTGGACATTTGACTGGGAGTGGAGTTCTTTCATACTAGAAGATACACCAGCATCTACATGTGGTGCAGATTCTAATGGTAATGGAATTCCTGATTTCAGAGTAGGAACATGTGGCGCTGATAACGCTGATGATTTTGCTACTTCTCCAGGAGATGAGTATACAATATTTATACCTCAGCAAATACTTGCAGATTGTGGTGATACTCAGCACAGAGTTGAGTGGACTGTTTTTGATGGATGTGGAAACATAGCTTCTACAACTAGTTACTTCACAGTTGAAGATCAGAAAGCACCAACACCATTCTGTGTGAACTTGAGTACAGCACTTATGGATATACCTCCAACAGGTGGTGATGCAATGGTTGAGCTTTGGGCTATAGATTTTGATAGAGGTAGCTTTGATAACTGTACTGGAGACGGAGAATTAAGATACAGTTTCGTTGATGATTTAACGACTATTGATGATGGTGGTACTTTCGATCCTGACTCTAGAAGTAGTTTCATAAGATTCACTTGCGAAGACTTAGCAGGAGGTAATCCAGCCTTACTTACATTACCTGTATACGTATGGGATGGATGTGGTAACAGAGATTTCTGCTTAGTTAATGTTAGACTTGTTGATAACAATGGAGCTTGTGGACCAGGTGGTGGTACAGGTAGTCTAATTGCTGGGGAAGTAAGAACTGAAGCTGGTGAGATGATAGAGAATGTCTCTGTTGATAACTCTCTAATGCCTAATACTAATATGGGTACAGAGCTTACTGACGCTACAGGTTTCTACGTATTCGACGAGAATCAAATAGGATTAGATTATGAAATTACTGCAGAGAAGAATGATGATCATGGAAATGGTATTAATACTATTGACCTCATCTTGATTCAGCAGCATGTCTTAGGTCTAAAACCTCTTGAAAGCGCTTACCAGCTTATAGCTGCAGATATTAATAATGACGGAAGAGTTAATTCTACTGATTTAGTAGAACTACGTAAGTTGATATTAGGTATCTATACTGAATTCCCTCAGAATAGTAGCTGGAGATTTGTTGATGCTGATGCTACATTAGACATCAATAATCCTTGGAACTTTGATGAGGTTCTTGAAGTGTACGAGCTTAGCTCAGATATGACAAATGAAGATTTCATAGGTGTTAAGATTGGTGATATAAATGGTTCAGCTGAAGCTAATGCAGTTACTGGATCTACAGAATTCAAGTCTGGCGGAATAGTCAATCTTGAAGTACCAAGCGTACAAGTAGAAGCAGGACAAACATTTGATGTTGCTGTTAAAGCATCTATTACAGATCTATACGGATACCAGTTTACTCTAGCGACACCAGGATTGGAGTTAGTAGGAGTTACTGCTGGAGAAGCAAATGTTACTGAAGCTAACTTTGGTGTATTCAATGAAGCAATAACAACTAGTTGGAATACTACACAGGGTATCAATACTTCTGACAAACTATTTACAATGACATTCAAGTCATCTGTATCTGGTAATGCAGCAGATATCATGAGAGTTACTAGTGGAATTACTTCTGCTGAAGCTTACGTAGGATCTGATTTAGATATAGTAGACATAGCAGTTGATAATACTGTTTCTACTAATGATTATGCATTGTATGCAAATGAGCCGAATCCATTTAGCACTAAGACTGTTATCGGATTTGATCTTCCTCAGGATGCAAATGCAACACTTACAGTATATGATGTAACTGGACAAGTGATAGCTAATAGAAAAGGCGCTTTCACTAAAGGTTACAACACAATAGAATTGAGTAAATCTGATTTAGGAGTTAGTGGAGTTCTACACTATACATTAAGTAGTGGTGACTTTACAGCGACTAAGAAGATGATTATAATCGAATAGTACTAGAATAAAATCGGTTTTTGGGATGGCCTCTCTCCACTTGTGGAGGGGGGCTTTTTTCATTATATAGGTCCTTTTTATACTATTTCAACATATTGTAAAATTTATATATATAAAATACCACAAATATGTATGCATAACATATTAGAATAAATCTACATTTGTCAGGTGATTATATTTCTCAGGATATAATCTCAACCTACACCTACCTAGGAATACTAATAGATCCAGAAGAGTAAACTGATTTACGAGTAGCCTAATAAGCTACTTCCCAGCAGTAAATATTAAAAAGGATCTCATGAAGTATTTGAAACTTTCAAATTGGAAAGTATCTTTCCTATTCACCACCGCTTTGATTATTCTTAGCGCTGTAAATACTGGTTTATATTCTCAGACAAGCCCATGCGCATTATCATGTACAGGAACAGTACAGGTTTCACTAAATTCTAGCTGTGATGCAGAAATTACTGCAAACATGATTTTGAGTGATAATGGTGTATCCTGTTTGGATGGAACATTCAGTGTCGTAGTACATAATGACATGGGTCCGATATCTGGAGGTAATATAGTAAGCAATGCCTACATGGGGCAGACACTTCAAGTCTTGGTTACAGACACAAATTCAGGTAACTTCTGCTGGGGTAATATTATAATTGAAGATAAATTAGGTCCTACAATAACGAACTGTCCTGTAGGATTTGTGAATCTTGATTGTGCTGATTTGAATACTTTCGTCGGTCCTGATTTTACAGACAACTGTGATGGTCCACTTACACCAGTATTACTTACAGAAGAAGTTACAGCCCCTTGTAATGCAGCTTTTATAAGAGAAGTTACAAGAGTCTACAGCGCTACTGACAATCTTGGAAATGTAGCTGCTAATACTTGTAGTGTCACATTAAGACTTAGAAGATTCAATCCAAATAGAGTTAGATTTCCAGATAGCCTACAAATAAGCTGTGATTTGGCTAACTCATTTGACGCAAACGGTAATGGAAAAGTAGATGAAGGAGAACTTCCGTCGTCAGAATTTGGTGTTCCATTTTATATATTGGTTAGTCCTGATGGGATGAGAGATACAGTAGATTTATTTCCTTTTCCTGATGTATTCTGTAATACTACTGTAACCTTAACAGATGTAGTGCTTCCTCGTATAGGTTGCTCACAGAAAGTACTTAGGAGATTTAGAATTAATGAATGGCATTGTTTAGGATCTACTGATACTACGTTCACACAACTCATTGAGATTTTAGATAATGAAGGTCCTGCACTGACTTGTATTCCAAGTTTGACCTTTTCTACAAATACATTGATTCCGGGTCCTGGAGGTGATTACAACAATTTCAGTTGTGGTGCAGATGTTCGAATTCCGCTACCGCAAGCATCTGACAATTGCTCTGACGATTTGGAATTTGATATAGCTTTTAATACAGGTTTTATAAATGATTACAAAGGAGAGAATATAGAGTTGCCAATAGGAACTAACGTCGTTCTCTTTACAGTGTCAGATGAATGCTTTAATTCATCTACATGCCATATTGCTATAGACATTCAAGATAATACGCCTCCTGTACCCATTTGCGACCAGAATCTGACGGTAAGTCTTACAAATGGGGGTAGTGCAGTAGTAAGAGCTTCTAGTTTCGATGATGGCTCATATGATGACTGCAAACTAAATTGTAAGCTAGTAAGGAGAATGGAAACAAGTAGTTGTCCTTGTAGAATTCCTGAATTCTGTGATATGAATTTCATAGGAACTCGAGATGGAAGCTATTATTATTTATCGGATGAGACATTGAGTGCAACCATTGCAGCCAAAAGAGCTGAAGCCTATGGAGGGTCACTTGTATTATTTGAGACTCCTGAAGAAGAACAATGGGTTACCGCACAAGTAAGACAAACTTTTAGCGATAGATACTGGACAGGCGTTGTACGAGATGGTAGTGCTTTTAGGTTTCCTGACCATACCTTAATACCTTTTGCTAATTGGATGCCAGGACAACCATCACTTGGTGAAGGTGAGGACTGTGTAATGGTAACACCAGCAAATCAATGGAATGATGCATCTTGTCTTAGTGAACAGAGATTTGTTGTTGAGATAACGGATATATGTACATTCAGTAATACAGTTTCATTCTGTTGTGAAGATGTTGGGTCTAATCAGATGGTAGCGCTTAGGATTTTGGATGCAGCAGGAAATTTTAACGACTGTATGATTAATATAAACATACAGGACAAATCTGCTCCTAGATTAGACTGCCCTACTGATATGACAGTAGAGTGTGATAGAATAGTAGACATTAATAATCTGTCTACGTCATTTGGATTTTTAGAGATAGGCGAAAGCTGTGGTTCTAATATAAGAGAGTCCGTTTTGGATGATCTTAACGAGTGTGGTATCGGAACAATAACGAGACTATATGAAGCAGTAAGTAGCGATGAGCCAAATGCTGAAATTCTGGCTCATTGTAAGCAGATTATCACATTTGTTAATACAGATCCATTCCCTGCAGATGATATTATATGTCCAGAACCAGAGATTTTTATTGATGGTTGTGACAGTCCTAATAACTTTGGTCCTGACATTACAGGTGTGCCTGAGTTTACTACAGGAGTGTGTAACAGATTAGGTACAGACTTCGACGATAAACTTTTTACTTTCAATAACGATAGTGGAGATGCTTGTTTCAAAATACTTAGAACTTGGACAATCGCGGATTGGTGTAGAATTGATCCTGCCACTGGTACTTTCTTCGAAAAGACTTGTAATCAAGTAATACAGATATCTAATAGTGGAAGGCCACTTATCTCAGGAGATCAGAAGATCAGCATATGCACTTTTGATGATTGTGAGACAGGAGATGTGACACTAGTCGTCCGAGGGGAAGATGATTGTACACTGCCGGAGAATTTGTCATGGAGATATGAAATATTTGTTGGTTCCATATCGTCATTTCCTACTAGTCTATCTGTTCCAGATATCGCAGTAAATGGAGATGGAGATGTTATAGACGCAAGTGGTAATTATCCATTAGGTAACCATATAATAAGATATACTTTGATGGATGGTTGTGGTAATACCACAATAAGCGAACAAGAATTTACGATTGCGAATTGTAAGGCACCAACAGTGTACTGCTTGAATGGTGTAGCTGTAGATCTTTCAGGAGTAGATGAAGATGGTGATGGAATAGATGATTTTGGAAGAGTTGAGTTGTGGGCTAATGATTTTGATGCAGGAAGTTTCCATCCATGTGGATATCCAGTTTTATTATCGTTCTCAGCTGACACAGAAGACCGAAATATGATTTTTGATTGTTCTAGACTTGGATTGAGAGATGTAAATATTTGGGCATCTGTTGTTACACCAACTGGAGAGTTAGTGCAAACATTCTGTAGCACTTTTATAGATATACAGGATAATATGGGTCTATGTCAAGGACTAAGCGTAGCCATAGACGGTAGTATCTTTACTGAAGAAGAAAGAACTGTGGAGAATGTAGAAGTAGCTCTTGCAGGTACGCCAATGAGTGATATCACGGAAGCAGATGGCACTTATGCATTCCCAAGTATGCCAGCAGGAGGAAACTATGTGGTAGATCCATATAGTAATGCTAATCCTGAAAATGGAATTGACACACGTGATCTCATCAGAATACAGAGACATATCTTAGGACTTGAGCAATTGGATAGTCCTTATAAGTATATAGCTGCTGATATAAATCAAAGCAATAGAATTGATGGTGCTGATGTTGTGGAATTAAGAAAACTTATTCTAGGATTGTATAACGAATTTCCGAATAATACTTCTTGGAGATTTATTGAAAAAGATTTTGAATTCTCCACGAACATTAACCCTTTAGAAGTTGATTTTCCAGAGAAGCATGAAATCGTTAATCTCGCTGATAACAGTCAAGTCAACTTCATTGCTGTTAAGATAGGTGATGTAGATGGAAGTGCAATTGTTAATCAAAATGATACAGGAAAGAAATCTAATAATGGTTCTATTAACCTAGAACTGTCATCTGATTCACAGAGTTACAATTCTGGAGAGATGATTAAGATGCCACTTAACCTTGATACAGAAATGGATCTAGCTGGATTTCAGTTCGATTTAGTATACGATAACTCTAAGATTGAAATTTTAGATGTAACTGGTACTGGAATTTCATTAGATGCAAACAATTATAGCGTTACTGATAATTCAATTAAGTTAAGTTGGAATGGTGAAGCATCTGGTAACTCTGGAATAGAGATACATGCCATTGCTAAAACAACTATTTCTAATCCAGCTGAATTAATTAGCGTTAAGCAGAACAGTCCACTTCAGTCTGCTATCTATGGTACTAATGATGATCTATTAATTCCGAATGTAATCTATAGTACTGATCAAGTAGATTGGATTTCTAAGAACATACCAAATCCATTCTCTGACCTAACTCAAGTAACAGTTGTGCTAGAAAAGAACAGCCAGGTTCAAGTATCGATTACAGATATAAGTGGTAGGCTAGTAATGCAAGAAACGAACCTAGTCAATGCAGGCTCGCATATAATTGAAATTACTTCTGAGCAATTAGGAGAAGCAGGTATATATTATATGACTGTACAAACAGAAACAAAGACTGAAACCATCAAAATGGTTTTAGTTGACTAAGATATATTAAGATTTACTGTTTTTGGGATGGGGCCCCTCTCCAAGTAGTTGGAGGGGGTCTTTTTTATTTATTGAACCTATTTACGCCAGATTGCATTGTAATGCTATGCCAAGGATCTTAGCAATAGATTATGGGATTAAGAAATGTGGTTTGGCTGTAACTGATCCACTTCAGATAATCGTTAGTCCACTTAAGACAGTAAAGACTTCATCTCTTTTGTCCTTCTTGAAGATGTATTTTTCAGAGGAAGAGGTAGAAAAAGTTGTAATGGGTATGCCGTCCAATTTAGATGGCACGCCAACATATTTAGTCGATTACATCAATAAGTTTGTCAATAGGTTAACTCAAGAATTTTCTGATTTAAGCGTAGACTATCAGAATGAAAATTTCTCCTCCTTGCAAGCCAAAGAAATCATTCTTAAGAGCGGACTTACAAAAAAGCAACGCCAAGATAAATCAAGACTGGATAAGATATCTGCAGTTATTATCTTGCAGCGCTATTTAAAGCATATTTAAGCTTATCTATGATTCTCCCTATATACGCATATGGACATCCTGTTCTAAAAAAAGTATGTCAAGAAATTACATCCGAGTTCGAAGACCTTGATCTTCTTATAGAAAACATGTGGGAAACCATGTATCATGCAAGTGGTATTGGTTTAGCAGCACCTCAAATAGGTAAGAACATTAGGATTTTCATGGTAGATACCTTGCAGCTAGAGAATGAGGAGAAGGAGCTTGTCGGTATCAAAAAAATCTTCATCAATGCGGTGATTACAAAAGAAGAAGGTGAAGAAGAATCATTTGAGGAAGGCTGTTTGAGTATCCCTGATGTAAGAGGGGATGTAATGCGAAAGCCAATCATCACCATTGCATATCAAGATGAAAAATTTGAAAAGCATGAAGATACCTATGAAGGTATCAATGCACGCGTGATACAGCACGAGTATGATCATATAGAGGGGAGGCTTTTTACGGAGTTATTACAACCCTTACGTAAGAGAAGAGTAAAGCGGAAATTAGAATCAATCAAAAAGGGTAATGTCAATGCAGATTATAGAATGAGATTTGTGATTAAGTAATCTCACTTTCTCCCAAAGTCTGCAGGTATCTCGCCCCACTCCTTTGTTTTCCATTTCACTATAGGTACTCTGAAAGTATTATTTCTTAGCCATTCTAAAGCTCGGTCTACAGTCTCAAAAAGTTTCTGATTCTCAGCGGTCTTCACCAACGTGGTTTTTAATTTTTTGTTTCTTACCCAGGCTATTGCAGTTTTACTATCAGTATATATTATTAACTGAGACTTATCCAATTTATTTAAGAAAGCTAGGCCATGTACGATGGCAAGAAACTCGCCTATATTATTTGTTCCTTGATTGAATGGGCCTACTCTGAAGAGTTCTTCTCCTGATTTTGTCACTACACCCCTATACTCTAATTTCCCAGGATTACCACTACATGCAGCATCCACTGCAATACTATTCATATTTATTTCAGGATGATCTTTTGTAGATTTAGCTTTTAGCTTTTTTGCTTCCTTGCCTATATAATTGACTGAAGAATCTTTAAAGGCTGTCTCTGCTTCTACTAAAGATTTGAATGCCTTATATTTTGCGCTGGGAAATCCTTTTATTTGAGCCTGACATTCTGCCCAACTTGTATAGATTCCAGGATTCACTCCTACCCAAACAACATAATATTTAATTTTACTCTTGGCCATAACACTAAATTATAATTTCTAATCTGACTACTTCATGTTTATTGACACCCATGCACATTTATACTTAGAACAATTCCATAATGATAGATCATCCATTATCTCCAATGCGATTGATGCTGATGTGAAAAAAATTTTCCTTCCTAATATAGATAGTACGACAACTAAGGCGATGCTGGCTTTGGCATCGGAGTTTTCTGATGTTTGCTTTCCTATGATTGGACTTCATCCCTGTTCAGTAAAAGAAAATTATAAATCAGAAATTAAGCACATCACGGATCAGCTTTCCAATAATAAGTTTTATGGAATAGGTGAGACTGGAATAGATTTATATTGGGATAAAACATACATAGATGAACAGACGCGTGCATTCGACGTTCAAATTCAAATTGCAAAGGATGCAAACCTTCCTATTATTATTCATTCACGAGAGTCATTAGATATTACGATCAAACTGATCACCAAACATCAAGATGGAAATCTAAGAGGCATCTTTCATTGTTTTAATGGTACCATAGCGCAGTGTCAGCAAATTCAGGATATAGGATTTATGATGGGATTAGGGGGAGTCATAACCTACAAGAAAGCAAACCTTGGACCTATGGTAGCCAATATGTCACCTGATAATTTAGTCTTGGAAACAGATGCACCATACCTAAGTCCTGTACCTTTTAGAGGGAAGCGGAATGAGAGCAGACACATAGTAACTATTGCAGAAAAGATTAGTGAATTCAGAGGAGAATCATTAGAGGTGATTAGAAAAGTAACGACTGATAATGCTAAAAAACTATTTGCAATTTGAACGCCAGATGAACTATATATCCTACCTTTGAGACCAGTAGAGGAGAATTGGCCGAGTGGCTTAAGGCGCACGCTTGGAAAGCGTGTATACTCCAAAAGGGTATCGGGGGTTCGAATCCCTCATTCTCCGCTCAATGATTTTTATTACTCCATAATCTAAGGTATAGAGCTTGTCTTGGCTTTAAGCTTATTCCGCGACATAAGACTTAAAAATCTCCTGCAGAATTGCGTCTATTCTATGGAGTTAGTGTGTAAGTAATACTAATGTCAAATACAAAGGAAAGTGTTAGTCATTAGTTATCAATGGTGTATAGATATGCGTTTTATTACATATGACCTATGCACCATTATCTATAGATTTTTCATCTAATGTTTAAACCAAATTTATAGATTGGAATAGTCAGAATGAGCAAACTAAAATTTGATAAGTAATGCCACCATTGCTGACAAATATTTCTATTTTAGTCTTTTGATAATTTAACTATCAGACTTACAATTTTAACAGAAAAGAAGAAATCATGCGAAAAATCGTTCTTAGTTGCCTACTGATTACAGGTGTTTGTTTTTTTGGATTTGCAGAATTAGCTGCACAAGACTCTGGTGACGGAGGCGGAGTTTTCCAAGGTTTAAAGGAAAAATTTATTGAAGGTGATTGGAAGTTTATGAGCTTAGTGCTTGTGACTTTAATTCTTGGATTGGCATTTTGCATAGAGAGAATTATAACGCTTAATATTGCCACAACAAATACATCTAAACTTCTAAATAATATCGATCAAAGATTAGCAGAAGGTGATTTGGAAGGAGCAAAAGAAGTAGCTCGTTCTACCTCTGGACCTACAGCAAGTGTTCTGTATGAAGGACTTAGAAATGCTCATAACGGTCCTGAAGCCGTAGAGAAAGCCATTGTATCATATGGTTCTGTTCAGATGGGACTTCTAGAAAAAGGCCTTGTTTGGATTTCACTTTTCATTGCCATAGCACCGATGCTTGGTTTCATGGGTACGGTAATAGGTATGATTCAAGCCTTCGATAGAATTGAGGCAGTAGGGGATCTTTCTCCATCTGTTGTTGCAGGAGGTATCAAAGTAGCCTTACTTACAACAGTTTTTGGTCTTATTGCGGCGATTATACTTCAGATATTCTACAACTATATTGTCTCCAAAATTGATGGAATAGTCAATAAAATGGAAGAATCTTCCATTGGACTTGTAGATGTGATGGCTAGAAATGGTGTTTTTAAGTAACCTAGAGATTTAAATCAATATGTATAAATTACTAACAAGCAGAGGTCAGCTTTTTGCTATTCTCTTAGGGGCACTCGCATCAGCTATTGCCATTGGTTCAATAATCTCAGGTGTGAATTCAAAGTATAGCCTGTCTGATGACCTAAACTATATATTAAAGAATAATGCTGATGCAACTTTTGACTTTTTCAATCCTGCAATAAATATAACGGTTGTACTTGTCGGCATTGCCGCGGTCGCAGTTATACTCTTTATTATATTAAATCTATTTACAGACCTCAAAGGGTCTATGAAAATATTGTTTGCATTCTTGGCAGTAGGTCTTTTATTTCTGATTTTCTATTCTACATCAGATGTTGAGACTACAGGAAGAATAGCGATGCTTAGTGAAAAATTTGATGTAAGCGATGGTGCCTCTAAATTGATAAGTGGAGGCGTGAAAACTGCAGTGATAAGTATCGCTTTAGCCTTTGGTGCTGCTATTATTATGGAGATTTTGAATTTGCTGAAGTAGCCCAATAAATTGCACAATTATGCCTAAGAAAAAAACGAGAGGAGCACCTGAAGTAAATGCGGGATCCATGGCGGATATTGCATTCTTGCTACTTATTTTCTTTTTGGTTACCACGACTATTGATGTGGATAAAGGGGTACTTGTAAAGTTACCGCCTTGGTCTGAAGACGAACCAGAGACGCTGAACATGAAGACAAGAAATGTCTACTCTGTTCTTGTAAATGCAGACGACCAATTACTAGTCAGAGGAGAGCCACAAAGTGTCAAGACGCTAAGAGCCAATGCCAAAGAATTTATCGTGAACCCTAATCGTAGGGACGATATGGCAGAGAATCCTAAGAAAGCGATTATCTCTATTAAAAACGATAGAGGAACGAGTTATAAGACTTACTTAGAAGTCTACAATGAATTGAAAGCCGCTTATAACGAATTAAGAGAAGAGGCAGCGAATAGACAATATGGAAAAAGCTTTGAGTTTCTTCCTAAGGATATACAGAAGAAAATCAGATCAGAGATTCCTTTAGTAATTTCAGAAGCTGAGCCAACAAATTTTGGAGAAGAAAATTAATAGAAAAGATGGGTAAATTTTCAAAGAAAAGAGGGAACTCTACACCAGAAGTGTCTACAGCCTCACTTCCTGATATAATCTTTATGCTTCTCTTCTTTTTTATGGTGGTAACAGTACTAAGAGATGCAGAGCTTAAGGTTAATAACAATGTACCTTATGCCACAGAATTAACCAAGTTGGAAAAGAAATCCTTGGTTAACTACATTTATATAGGAAAGCCTGTTAAAAAGTTTCAAGCACAGTACGGTACGAAACCAGCCATTCAGTTAGGAGATAAGTTTTCATCTATTAGTGATATTCCGCTATTCTTAGAAAAGCATAAGAGTACACTTCCTGAAAAACAAAGACCAGGAATAAATACTTCTCTTAGAGTAGATGGTGACGTGACAATGGGGATTGTGACAGATGTGAAGCAAAAATTGCGTAAGTCAGGACAACTGAAAGTAAACTATTCTGCTAAGAAAAGACCAGAATAGGGTAGGTAACGATAACACTAAGAATATATAAAAGAAGGGGAAAACAATTTTGTTTTCCCCTTCTTTGTTTGTTATTACCCATTATCTTAATCTGTCCATGGACTTGACTAGTTTTTCATCTTTACCTATAAAAATGCCTGCGATAAAAGCCAAAACAGAAGATACGAAAGGAATACCTATGCCGGCTTGTAAAGTGGCGCCTTGACCTGAACTTGAAAACAGCCAGTAACCGAATCCGCCAAGGATTAAGCCACATAATACGACTAGCCAACTCATGGATTTCTGTAAGTTCCTGTTCTTGAAAAGAAATATCGTAATCAAACTCACAATAGCTCCTACAATGCAAAGCCCTAGTAAGGCTGTATGATCTTGGATAGTTAGATTGCCATCAGCATAGACTGAGTCTGCTTTAATTTGTGATGTGCCAGCAAGCGGAAGAGCAAAAAGACTCCAAAAACCACCCGATGCAAGTAGTAAGAATATAGATTGTATTCGTTGTAACATTTAGTAAAGTTATCTTGCAAATGTATTTATTTGTTACAATTACTTCCAAATACATCAGATTATGCTCAGTTATTGGGAGAGAAAATTTTGGAATAAACCTGTTGATTTCACAATAATAGGGGCTGGAATCGTAGGACTATTCTCTGCCTACTTCCTCAAAGTAGAAAATCCAAACGCTACAGTTGCTGTAATAGAAAAAGGACTAGGGCCTTCTGGTGCCAGTACTAAGAACGCTGGATTTGCCTGTTATGGAACAGCTGGTGAAATCTTAGATGACTTAGAATCTATGCCTAAAGATGTAGTCATGGAGACGGTGAAATTAAGATGGAAAGGTCTTCAGCTTTTACAAAAGACGGTATCTCCTAAGGCATTAACTATGAGTAAGCTAGGTGGATATGAAGTATTTAGAACTGAGGATGCTTTCGAGTCCTGTTATTCACAGCTATCTGATATTAATGACTTATTAGAAGCAGCTACTGGTGTAAGTGAAACCTTGGAGATCAAAGAAAGACCTCTGGGTAGATTATATCATAAGACGCTATTTAACTCTCTAGAGGCACAACTTAATCCGATGCACTTATGCCATGAAATGGTGAGACTTTGTAGGGAGATAGGTGTTAGGTTTTATTTTGGATTGGAAATCAATAATCTCAGTGATGATTCAAATAAAGTTCACCTAGAAAGCGAAGCACTAAGCCTGTATAGTCATCAGGTCATCCTGGCAACTAATGCTTTTACTCCAGTACTACGACAAGATTTAGATATAGTACCAGTCAGAAATCAAGTTCTCCTATCATCTCCTATTCCAAACCTCTCAGTCAAAGGCACCTTCCATCTAGATAGAGGATATATATACTTTAGAAATGTCGATGATAGATTGCTTATCGGAGGTGCTCGACATATTCTGGCTACCGAGGAAGAAAAAACGATGGCGTTAGGTTCTAACCCTATAATTATAGATTATCTAAAACAGCTTGCAGTCAATGAGCTTGGATTGAAGAATTTTACTGTTGCACATAAATGGAGTGGTATTATAGCCACAGGCGCGACGAAGCAACCAATCATACGTGCGGTGTCTCCTCATCTTGTATGTGCTGTGAGGTTGGGAGGAATGGGAGTAGCGACAGGCTCGGCAGTGGCTAGGGAAGTTGTAAATATAATAACAGGGACAAGCCATAAGACATATGATGAATGTTGATTATTAGTAGAAAAAAAATATATTTTTTACCGCTAGTTGAAATCTTCTAAAGATGTAAAGTGAATTACATTTGTCAACACAAGATTCTTTCCCGCTTCTTGTATTCCCCCTTCTGATATTCTGAACACCTCCTTGCCATAAGTATGGTAAGGAACTCATTACTCATTTTATTAACCAAAACTTTATCCCATGGTGTATACCGATTTGATGGGTAAGGTCAGCATATTGTCCAGATGGATGATATGTTGCTCTTTTCTCATCCTAAATCTAGGAAACCAACTTAATGCGCAGACCCTTGTCTGTGATGGTCAGATTAACGTGTCTTTAGGGGAAGACTGTGAAACTGGATCTAGAATTACCCCAGAAATGATTTTGCAAGGTACAATTGGAAGTAATTGCGACTTTGAGATTCTTCTTGCAGGCCCTGGCCACAACGATGCATCTAATGCAGCCGCTGGCAGATGCTATGCAGAACTATTTGTGCCAGGTCTGTACACAGTTACAGTCACTAATGGCGTAAACAGCTGTTGGGGAGAAATTGTAGCAGAAGACAAACTAGGACCTCGTATAGAGTGTACTTGTTCTGATCCTGCTGCCCCTTGTGAATTACCTGCAATATGTACAGGTCTTGATTTGAGTTCTGTAGTGCCTCCGGTAGCTACAGATTGTGACGGTATTGCGTCTACCAATTTTACCGACCGAGTGACTGGCGGAGGATGTGGAGAAAGTACCTTACTTACCAGAATATGGAGTTTTGTGGACAATAGAGGCAATGTCTCTAGATGCACACAATACTTTGAGGCGCCACCATTCGAATTCCAACTGAATCCTGATGGTACTATCGCAGATTTACCTGATGACAACGCTGGATTAGAATGTCCGGAAGAAGAAGTAAATCTTCCTTGTGGTGCAGGAACAAGCCCAGATGAAGTATTCGAATATTTCTATAACCAATTCAGAGAGTTATTCCCTCCTGTTAGTGACCCTATCAGTGAAGAATATCTTCTTAATAACCAGATATTTGCGGTAAGACAAGCATATCCGTTTTTAGTAACGGTAGATGATATGGATCAGCTATCGGCGGTTTCTGCTATCAATGGTTCTGCCTGCAACTTATTTGCGACATTTAATGATACCCCTCTAGGAATTTGCAATGCAGATCCTGCTTGTACGGGCAACACTAAAGTTGTTAGAGAATGGCAGATATTTGATTGGTGTTCGCCTTCTGCAGAACCTTTCATTTGTAGACAAGTGATTGTGGCACAAGATACTGAAGGGCCTGAAATCGAAGCGTCAGATATCAATACATCTGTAGATCCATGGGGTTGTAGTGCGACAGTCTATTTTCCTAAGCCTTTGAGGTTAAGTGATGACTGTAGTCCTACAGTAGCACTAAACTATGTAGTATCTACTGGTTCCGGTACTATGGACATTTATGGTGTAGCAACAGGGAGTGGTACAGGATTACAAGGCATAACAATGGGCTTTGATTCCATTAGAGGTTATTTCGCATCCAATGTACCTGTAGGAGAGCATGAGTTTTTCTATAATGCTTGGGATTGTTGTGAGAACATATCTTCAGAGCCAGTAACAGTAACCGTTTCTGATGTGACACCACCTGTAGCTATAACTAAACAAGATATAGTTATCTCCTTAATTCCTAATCCTGGAAATCCAAATTTACCTGGCGTAACGAAAATCTTTGCTGAAAGTATCGACAATGGTTCATTTGATGGGTGTGGTAGAGTGAAATTGGAAATCAGAAGAGAGAATGACTCTTGTGGTTTTATAGGAAACACTACTTACAATAATGATGGCCACCTTTTCGATGATGAGATGGATCCAGATAATGGTGCTTTCGTACAGTTTTGCTGTAGCGATTTAGATGAGTTCGGAATTGACGCTAATGGTGATGGCATTAATGACTATGCACAAATGCAGGTGTGGCTAAGAGTTTGGGATGATGGTGATGCTGACGGCATCTTTGGGTCAGCAGGTGACAACTTCAGTGAAGTATGGTCATACGTTAGACTAGAAGATAAATCTAGAGCCACTATTCTTTGTCCAGGAGATATCACAATAGACTGTGATGGCGATCCATTCGCTACTAACATGGATCGTGCTCAGGCATTTAATTCTTGTGGTACCCTAGAGGTAGGAAGCATAGACATTAATAATGACTTGACAAGATGTAATTCTGGCACTATAGAAAGACAGTGGTTTGTAGTTGGCGAAGAATCTGTCAATTGTATTCAGCGTGTTACTATGCTCGGTGCTGAAGACATGGATATCGAGGTTACATTCCCGAGAGATACAGTTATTACTTGTACTGAGATATTGATGGAGCAGCCTACAATAATTGCAGGGCCATGTGATGATATCGCTGTGAACGTTGAGAGAGATACATTCTTCTTTACCGATGGCGCTTGCTTCAAAGTACTCAATTACTGGACTGTAATTAACTGGTGTGAGTATGAACCAAACGACCCGCTTTCTGATGGAATTTGGTCACAAGTTCAAGTAGTGCGAATCATAGATGAAACTGCACCAACAATAACTTGCAGTAGCGAGGCACTTCCTGTGGGATCTGATTGTCAAGGTCCGGTCACTCTTAGTGCTGTAGCTACAGATGATGGTATATGTTCTTCTAATAGATTAACATGGACAGCACAGGTAGATTTATTCGGAGATAAGAATATTGATTTTAATTTCTCGAGCACGATTAATCCTTCAAGTCCCTTCTATATCCCAGCCACTAGGCCTGGGGAAGAAGTTACTATAACATTGCCTGAAGGAGTCCCTGGAAGTACGGCGCAGCATAGTGTATTATGGAGAGTATCTGATGGATGCGGAAACATAGCAACATGCGAGACGTTCTTCACTGTAGTCGATAACGTTCCCCCTACACCTTACTGTGTCAACCTGAGCAGTGCACTTACTGCAGAAGGTACTGTAGAACTTTGGGCTTGTGACTTCAATCTTGGAGCAGAAGACAATTGTACACCTTCAGATGATTTGAGATTTACTTTCTCTGATGTACAACCTGAGGACGATCCAGAATTTAGCATGATAGACAATTGTTCTTCTAGAACTTTTACGTGTAGTGATTTACTTAATCCAGCAGGATCTTTAGTGACACTAAATGTATATGTGTATGATAGCAATGGCAATTCAGACTTCTGTACCGTATTCTTGACCTTAGTGGATAACAGTAGGGTATGTGTGGATACAGGCGGCACACGTGACATTTCCGGAGAAATCTTTACAGAAGAAGGCATGATGGTAGAGGAAGTAGCGGTTCAGATATTAAGCGCACAACCGAGTTATCCATCCCAAGATATGACAGATGAAACTGGAAGCTTTGAGTTTGCAAATAATCCGATCTCTTATGATTACGAGATTTCAAACTCTAAGAATGATGACTATTCTAATGGTGTAAATACGATTGACCTTATAAGGATACAAAGACATATCCTTGGACTAGAATCTTTGGATAGTCCTTACAAGCGTATTGCAGCTGATATTAATAATGATCAGCGAATCAACAGTGTGGATTTAGTCGAGTTGAGAAAACTGGTTCTTGGTATCTATAATGAGTTACCTCAGAATGATAGTTGGAGATTTGTAAATTCTGAGCAGAATATGGTGTCAGAATTACCTTGGCCACTCAATGAAATTCGAGCAATATTCGGTCTAGATCAAAATGAGATGGATCAAGACTTTATCGGTGTCAAGATTGGTGATGTTGATAATTCAGCCATTCCTAATAAGGGACTTGGAAAAGTAGCTTTACCATCCAATGGTGTTGAATTGGATTTTGAAGATGCTAATTTCAAAGAAGGAGATGTGGTGAGTATGACACTTAAAGCTAATGAACTTGCTGACATGACTGGAATCCAATTCACTTTACTTAGTGATGGATTAGAGGTTGTAGATGTGACTTCTAATGGTCTTGAAATATCTGAGAGTAATTATGCAGTTCTTTCATCTGATAGAACTACATTCTCGTGGAATGATATTACTACTAGAAATGAAGAGGAATTATTTACAATTCATTTCAAAGCTCAGAAAGATGGTACACTAAGTGAAAATGTCACCATCAATTCAGACATCACACCTGCACAAGTAGTTGCAGGAAGTGATTTACATATCTTCCCCATTTCATTAGCCGGCCGAAATAATTCTGAACAAGAATTTGTTTTATATCAAAACAAGCCAAATCCTTTCAGCAACTCCACAGAGATTGCATTTAACTTGCCTAGTGCATCGAATGCAACATTGACAGTGATGGATGTTACTGGTAAAGTAATATTTGACCTGAGTGGAAATTATAACAAAGGACAGAATAAGGTTTCTATTGATATAAGCCAGCTTAATGTTGGTGGTATCTTGTACTACAAGTTAGAAACAAGTTATCAGTCAGATACTAAGAAAATGATAGTTCTGAAATAAACTTCAGACTTTCTACGAATCAGATAGTAAGGCTGGTCCATTGTATGGGCCAGCCTTTTTTTTATACATGTCCACAATATTCATCGTCTTTGGAAGTTTTATCATATTGCGATCTTGCATCTTTGCATTAATGTGTACAACTTCGTACTCAATATAGCTTATGAAAAATTACTATCTACTCTGCTTACTTATTTCACTTTTATTATTTGGCAGTTGTAAGGCAAAGAAAGTTATAGAAGGAGAATCTCCTTACTCATTCGATTTCGTCTCTACTAGCTCTATTGTAGATTTATCAGATCAGGCTATAGCATCGGACAAGCTCATATTTCTAGATGTATACGCTGATTGGTGTTTGCCTTGCAAAGTGATGGACGAAGATGTATTTACAGATAGAAAATTGGGTGATTTTTATAATAATCACTTTATATCATACAAAGCAGATGCAGAGAATGGGGTAGGAGGAGAAATCGCCAATCTATTTCAAGTAGCCGGCTTACCCACGCTTTTATTCCTAGATGAAAATGGGAACTTATTAGTAGAAAATCAAGGATCTGTAGGGGTTAGAAAAATGTATGAACTTGCAGATGAAGCTATTGCAATTAAACTAGAAGGTACTGAAGAATAAAAGTGACTTTATTTATTACTTTCAGATTTTAGTTGGAATAAAAAAAAGCCGCTGAAATGAATCAGCGACTTTAGTTTTATTGTTTAAGGCTTAATTTCTTTTTTTGCCTTTTCAAAATCCCCAGCTTTGACATAAACCATTTTTTTATGATCTATGTGCTTTTTCATTGCCATATTGACTTCTTTTAAAGACAGACCTCTAATTTTATCTTCTAGTTCTTGTGACCATTCCATTTTTCTATCTAGAATAAGATTATTACCTAATTGCCCAGTTAATCTTCTGTCCTGTGATCTAGATACATTTTGAGACTGCAACCAACCATTTCTTGCTGCATCCAATTCTTCCTGCGTAAATCCATCCGTCATAACCTTCTCTATTTCCTCTTTAAAAGCCTCTTGTACTTTGAAAGTATTTTCCGGAGCAGAAATGGCATAAGCACCAAAGTTTCCACTATCATCTTGAGAGCTGGCATTGAACCAAGACCCGACACCGTAACTAAGTCCTTCTTCTTGTCTAATCCTTGTCGCCAAACGAGAATTTAGAAAACCTCCTCCTAATATATAATTACCGATCATCAGTGAAGCGTAATCCTCATGCTCATCATTTATTTGCAATGGCATACCTGCAAAAAACATTGAGTTAGATTTATCTGGTGTTTCTATCTTTTCGTCTGAAGGCTTGACAGCAAGATATGGATTAGAGATTCTTTCATAATCAACATCATTTGTCCATTCTCCAAAAAGCATTTTTGATTTAGCCATAATCTTCTCTTCATCAAAATCTCCTACCACAGATAAGGTTCCATTCTGACCACCGTAAAATGTATTGTGAAAATCTTTTACATCATCAAGTGTGAGTTCCTTAATTTCAGTAATACCTTCTTCTAATGTAGGTACATATCTGATGTTTGTTTTTGGATAAGGAGATAGTAACCTGCTGAATGCATTATTAGCAAGTCCTTGTGGGTCTGAAAGGCTTTCTTCCCTAAAAGATAACTGCTCTTCTTTCAACTTATTAAATTCTTCTTCAGACATTTCTGGGTTTGTTAGCATGTCATTAGCTAAATCCATGACTGCTTCTAGATTGTCGTGAGTAGTCTCTATATCAACCGTTGTGCCATAGATACCTCCATATATATTTACACGTGACTTAAGCGCATCCATCTTGTCTTGAATTTGTTGTCTGCTCATAGATTCAGTGCCCTTGTCCAGCATCATCGCGGTAAATCTAGCAGCAGTACTTTTGCCATATAAGGACTTTTCATCGCCATACCGAATCCTTAACATTGCCCGTACAGCATCTCCTCTGTTCTCCTTACTTAAAATAGCATACTCTAGTCCGTTAGGGAATGTTCCAATCTTAGTTCTACTGTCAACATTTGCAGGTGAAGGGTCAAACTCTTCTCCCATGCTGATTTCCTCTTTACCTTTGTAATTGGCTACAAGTGAGGTGACATTAGGAGCATCTGGTATTTCTGCTCTTTGCGGTTCATCCTGTGGTATAAATACACCTATAGTTCTATTTGACGGGATGAAGTATTTCTTAGCAGCATCCACGACGTCATCCTTTGATACATTTTCTACTCTGTCTCTAAATAAGAAGAACAACCTCCAGTCACCTGCGGCGATAGACTCACTCATGCTAAGACCCACTCGGTCACTTGCGTTATAAGATAGCTCCCAATTTTTCAGAATTCTAGACTTCGCTCTGTCTATCTCTTCCTGAGTTGGTGGGCTAGTTATGAGATTGTCCAATGTAGCCATCATTTGATCCTTGGCATTGTCCAAGCTGTTTTCTTTTCTTACATCTGCATTCAAGTAAATGAAGCCACCTTCTTTAAGACCAGGCGCAAAACCCCACTGCGATGAAGCTAACTTTGTTTCTACCAGTTCCTTATAAAGTCTGCCACTTGGTTCTCCAGTTAGTAATTCTTCGATTACAGATATAGCTGCAAAATCAGAATGAGAACCAGGAGGTGTATGGTAGACTACAGCAACAGACTGTACATCTCCAACTCTCTTAAGTGAAACCAATTTCTCACCATCCTGAGTTGGTTCCTTGGTATAGGTTGGGATTAATTTTCTCTCAGGTCTTTCGATATCTCCAAAGTGAGTTTTGATTAAACCCAAAGTTTTTGAAACATCAATTTTGCCTGCTACTGTAAGAACAGCATTGTCAGGCTGATAGTATTTTTTATAAAAAGCTTGTAGTCTATCTATTGGCACATTTTCCAAATCTGATCGGGCACCTATAGTTGTCTTTCCATAGTTATGCCATTGGAATGCAGCACTTAATACTCTTTTCATCAATACACTTGATGGAAAATTTTCACCACTCTCATACTCATTTCTCACCACTGTCATTTCTGAATCTAGGTCTTCCTTAGCTATAAAGGAATTCACCATTCTGTCTGACTCCAGGTCCAATGCCCATTCAAGATTCTGATCACTTGCTGTAAAAGTTTCATAGTAGTTAGTTCTGTCATACCACGTAGTCCCGTTAGGTCTGGCACCATGTTCTGTAAGTTCTGCAGGAATGTCAGGATGGTCAGGTGTTCCTTTGAATACCAAATGTTCTAAAAGGTGCGCCATACCAGTTTCCCCATAGCCCTCATGACGAGAACCTACGAGGTAGGTGATATTCACCGTGATTGTAGGTTTAGATTGGTCTGGAAATAATAGGATTTTCATTCCATTATCCATTTCATATTCTGTAATGCCTTCGACCTGAGCATTCATTTTAATTCCATCAGGCAATGACGCCTCCTGACCATAAGTTGTCAAGGACGATAGCAACAGAATAGTGCTTAGAATTACATTATAAATTTTCATTTAATTGAGTTTTAAATAAAGGGTGAGAAGAAATGATTTAATTATAAATAGCATTTACAATAATGCCCTAAGAACAAAACGGCAGGATTCGTCTAATTAGTCTAAGTTAAATATTATTTGCC
>CAZIMH010000013.1:0-25848 GCA_964540155.1 uncultured Saprospiraceae bacterium | reverse complement strand
AAGAGCATATCAAAACAAAACCAACCCACCAGTCATACAACACAAATCAGAATTATAATTCTTCACTAATGTAGAAAATAATAAAAATAAATGATAGTTATATTCAACCACAATCTCATAAATAACATTCATCAATTAAACCAAGGACAGGATGTCCACAGATCAGCATAAAGCACTGCAGGAACGTTTGGAGTCGTTAAGGAGCTATCTTTGACGTCGATAATCGATTACATATAATAGAAGATAAAGAACAACAAACTGCAGATCCACAATTCTGGAATGACCCTAAAGCTGCAGAAGTGGTCATGAAAGAAATCAAGATTAATAAACTATGGGTAGGTCGGTATACTTCCATAGAGGAAACCATGGATGAATTGGAAGCCATGGTGGAATTCCACAAGGAGGGGGAAATGACGGAAGAAGAGGTGGAGGCCCAGTATCAAAAATGTGTCTTCAAATTAGAAGATACAGAGTTCAGATCTACATTGGACCAGGAGGAAGATGAGCTTTCATGTCTGCTAGAAATCAATGCGGGCGCTGGAGGTACTGAAGCCTGCGACTGGGCAGAAATGCTGTACAGAATGTATGTGATGTACGGAGAGAAATCTGGTTACAAAGTCAAAGAGTTGAATAGGGTAGATGGCGATGTAGCTGGTGTAAAGTCAGTGGAGTTGGAATTGTCTGGTGCCTATGCTTATGGGTTACTTAAAGGTGAGAATGGTGTCCATCGATTAGTTAGAGTCAGTCCATATAATGCACAGGGAAAGCGGATGACGTCATTTGCATCTGTCTTTGTCCATCCTGTAGTAGATAATAGTATAGAAATAGATGTGAATCCTTCCGATTTGGACTGGGATACATTTAGGGCAAGTGGTGCTGGCGGACAGCATGTGAACAAAACTGAATCTGCAGTAAGATGTAGGCACCTCCCTTCAGGTATAGTCGTAGAGTGCCAGGCAGAAAGAAGCCAACATATGAATAGAGAGAAAGCAATAGAAATGCTTAAGTCAAGATTATATGAACGGGCACTGGAAGAAAAGCGGGCAGCAAAGAGTGCGACAGAAGCGACTAAAATGAAAAATGAATGGGGATCTCAAATCCGATCGTATGTTTTAGATGACCGACGCGTTAAGGATCATAGGACTAATCATGAAAATAGGAATACAGATGCTGTACTCAATGGAGACTTAGAGAGTTTCCTGAAAGCTTTCTTGATGTGGGATGGTTCACGATAGGTATTTTTCAATATTATCTTAATGGAGAATAATTCAACACCACAGTCTGATACGCCACAGAACATTAATAGCAAAGATGTACTGGCATATTTCAAGAAGCTGGCCAAAGAGATTCTAGATTTAGATCATGGGGTCGACAAGTGGGGTACTATAAATGAGGTCAAAGCAAAGCAATCTATGTCAGGTGCTAATGCATGGATGCTTATGTGCAGTATAATGATAGCCTCTATTGGATTAAATCTAGATAGTCAAGCGGTGATTATTGGTGCCATGTTGATCTCTCCTCTGATGTCACCCATTCTAGGAGTCGGTGTTGCTGTTGGTATCAATGATAAGGATGCTTTGTATAACGCATTGATGCATTTTGCGGCAGCCATAGTTATAGCGTTAGTGACTTCTGTAATCTACTTTTTCCTGACACCTTTAGATGAGTTTACTGGCCAAATCCAAGCAAGGACAGAACCTACATTTCTGGATGTTTTGATTGCTGTATTTGGAGGTATAGCAGGGATTGTTTCCATCGCCAGGAAGGATATATCTACAACTTTACCTGGAGTCGCTATTGCCACTGCACTCATGCCGCCGTTATGTGTTACCGGTTATGGAATAGCTAATGGCTCTTTAGAAATCGCGACTAAAGCCTTCTATCTATTCTTTCTTAATTCTTTCTTCGTTGCATTCGTGACCTATTTGATGACGAGGTACTTAGGCTTTCCATATAGAAAGTATGCGACTAAGAAAGAGCGCCGCAATAATATACTAATCGTATCTGTGGTTAGCTTGATTTTGACTATTCCTAGTGTACTCATATTCTTGAATGTGTATAAGGAATATCAAGATGAGAAAACAGTGGCGTTGTTTTTAGATCAGCATATAGGAGATAATCAGATCTATCTAGATGATCATCAGCTTCTCAGGTTTGAAGATGGGTCTAGAAAGTTGATTCTGAAGGTCTATGGAGATTCTATTAGGAAAGACAAAGCAGCCTTCTATGAGCAAAAGCTGGAATCACTCGATATGGAAAATGTTGATGTTGAAATCATTCCTACATCCGAAATTAATCTCGATAAGGTAAGGCAATTAGAACTTGAACTTTCAGAGGTTGGTGATAAGATAAACAATCAGATAATTGAATTAAATAAGGAGAAGGAAGAACATAGAATAGCCGCCACTCAAGCTAGGCCGGAAGATAAATTAATGAAGTTTGATTCTTCTTTTGTAGGCGCAATATTCGATGAGGTTAGAATATTTCTGCCTGAGATAAAATCACTGGATATAGGTGTCGTCAATTCTGTGTCTGACGGGCAGGTGTCTGTGAAAATGCCCCTTATAGTAGCGGAGTGGGATAAGCCGAGACAAAATGAAGTAGATAAGCTAAAAAGATTTATTGAATCCAAATACGATTTAGACTCCATTAAACTTATAGTCAATTAATGGCTTGCATGACTTCTCTTATCACGGCATCCATGTCAAATGGTGATTCTCTTTGAACCCCAGTTCTTAGTATCATAAGGTCTTGGGATGGAAACATAAATACATATTGTCCATCAAACCCTGAGAAGTAATACATGTCAGATGGGGCAGAAGGGTAGTCGCTTTGATTTGTGTTAAGCCATATTTGGCCACCATAATTAGGATATACAGTTGGTGTGATACAAAAGTCGATATAACTACTATCTATAAGTTGTTCTCCCTCCCAATTGCCCTTGTTCATGACTAGCATTCCCAGCTTAGCCCAGTCTCGAAGCTTGGCATACCCAAAAGAAGACATAATCATATTACCGGCCTCATCAGTTTCTATATGTGCATCCGATATACCTAACTTACTAAAAAGTTGAAGGCTGGGATAAGACAGGTAATCTGTGACGTCATCTATCTCTTGCCTTATAATACCACTTATTATATTTGTCGTGCCACTGGAGTACTCCCAAAATCTACCTGGCTTTTTTTCTAGGCTTTTGTCTAATACAAAAGACACAAAATCTTCTTCAGCAAATAAGCCTTGAGTCACATCACAAACTTCTTCGTATTCCTCGGTCCACTCCAGTCCGCTGGTCATATTAAGCAGATGTTTGAGTTGAATGTTTTTTCTTTCATCATTCTCCCATCCAGTAAATAAATTCGACTGGTCTAAGCTGATTTTTCCATCCCTCACAAGTCGACCAATAAGTAAAGCAGCAATAGATTTGGTCATAGACCAACCCAGGATTTCTGTTTCACTATCATAGCCTGCAGCATAGCCTTCCAGAATCACGGAGTCTTTATGGATTACCATCAGTCCAGTTGTTTGCTTTATCCACTCTCCTTCTTTGTCCATCGCCAGCTTTAGTGCAGATTGTAATTTTGGAAGTGGTGGTGCACTGGCTTTTGGAATAGGCGTAGATTGGCGAGTGGGAGTCGATGAATCTTCAGCTGTGATATTATAATCATCTTCACCATGAATTAGAACACAACCTATGTTTTTCTTATACACAGCTGTGTTCGAGCCCAATCCCAAAAGAGAAGCAGATATCTCATTCTCTCCTGAAACTTTTGCAGAAATAAGATTTAATGGTGAGGCATTGAATTCAGTCTCTATAATTTCATCCAATTCCCGCTCTGCTATAAAATAATAGGCACAAGCTTTCTTAGCCACAAAACCAGTACCAACAGAAATCTGGGATAGGGCCTTGTCTTTAAATAGGAGTCCAGTTATTAAAACTATAAGAATAATAAATAGTAAAGAATACCCGATCCATTTTCGTAGTCTTGATTTTATTTTGGTCAATTTTTTTTCTTTTTGAAAGGATTCCAGTTGTTTAGTTTTTCTTTGAGGGAATCTATTTCGGTGGCTGCACCTGAACCTAATACGTCCTTTGCTGCTTGCCCTACTTTTTCACCCACCTTTTCTGTAACGACATTGGTCACTGTGCTATCTAGTTTTCCTTTCAATTTGTCCTTTACAGAATCTTTCTGTGCTTCCAATTTGGATCTAATCGCATCTTCTACTTTATTCTTTGCATCGTCTACTTTAGCTTCTACAACCTTCGTTATAGTATCTTTTACTTGTTCAGTTTTATTTTCTAATTCTGTTCTAAGGGTATCTTTCAGGATGTCTACTTGATTATTGACTTCGTCTGTTATCGTTTCTTTAAGCGTTTTGCCTCCTGAGCCGACTGGAAGCACTTTTATTTTAGGATTTTTTAGTGAACCCGTAATAAATATGTCAAGATAAATCATATCACCCAGGTCAATGTTGACGCCTCTCTTTTTCGCTTCTGACTCTATGAAGTCCATTCCGAATTCTAAATTTTTACCGAGCTTATCCTTGCTTAATTTGTCTCTTGGGATGACGGCATTTATAGTATAGTCTAGCTCCTGGCTTATGCTATGAGATCCACCTACAGTAAATGCCATATCATCTACCTTATGTTCGTGTGGCTTTAAGATGACTTTCCCATCTTTGACATCAAACCAATTTTTACTGCCTTTGATATCTAGATTTGACAATTTGTCTATGCCGATAGCATTCCCAATTTTTTCTAATGGTCCAAAGCCAGATACCTTTCCCTTTAGAGTTTCCAGATATCCAGCAGCTGAGATTTGGTCTAACTTAGGCAGCATGTCTTGGCCCAGCGGTCCTTCTAAAACCAAGGTGGAGTGAAACAACCCATTTATATATTCTGCTACCGGAGCAAGTATTTTAAATGTTTCTGAAGTCTCAAAAACTTTAGCAAAATTCAAACTGTTCAGATCTAATTTTGCATCAAATAGTGGAATACTTGGGTCAGAGGTGTCGTACAATCCATCTAGCAAAATTTTGCCGTCCATAGCTTTGGCTTGCCCACCAACAAGCTGCGCCATATTGTCTTTTATTTCGACCTTCCCTTTGACATCTTTCAAGATGTAATTATCATACCTCAATTCTCCAATGTCAGGATATATGTCTAATTCCATATTGTCAGGTACCAGAATTACTTCAGTGGATTCATTACCAGATTCAGTTTCCTCCAGGTATTTATTTGCATCTATTTTTTGTGCATCTAAGAATAATTTGCCTTTTAGCTTTTCATTCAAAAACATATAATCACTAATTTCATTCATTTCACCCCTAAGCGCAATCGCTTGTCCATCTAGCTTAGCCTGACTATTTTTTACTTTTAATATATCATCATCATACTGACCATTAACAGCCAAATCTTTAAGTGCATAAGATTCATAATTTATGTTCTTAGCATTATAATTTACCGTTACATCTAAATCTTCATAGAAACTCAAATCTACATTTGAAGTATCTGCGCTATTAGCTCCCGTATTTTTCTCAGTATATTCTAGTAGCTGATCTATATCTAATCTATCTGATTCTAATGCTAATTCTATAGTTGCCTCTGCTTCATCAGTAATGAAGGCAAGTGGATTCTTAACCTCTACATCTCCACTAAAATCTGAGTTGCCTACAGTAAGATTATTTACATTAGACAACATAGCCTCTGGTCGCATTTTCAGGTCCGCTTTATCTACCACTACTGGATAATTTTCATATTGTACATCTATGTCGCTTGCAACAAAGGATCCTGAAAAGTCTATGTCCTTATAATTTTCATTGATTACATCTTCCGCTCTAGCATCGATGGTCAGATTTGTATTTATCAAGCCCTCTTTCAATTCAATGCCTTCAATGGGATAAGCATTTTCTACATCCTTTAGATTTATAGTCCCATCTAATAATCCGCTCACATGTGGATTATCAAGTACGCTTGCAATTTTCAGTTTACTAGAAAGAAGGTTGTCTTGGATTTTAAACTTGATTCTTTTCATATCAATGGTCAAGTCACTCAAATCCTTATTCTTACCGCTGATGTCCATGTCAAGATTTATATCTTTTATTGGCAGAGACATGTCAGGATATTTTACTTCACCATTTTCTATATCAATTTGCATATCTATTTGTGGGTAATGAGATTGGTCACTATCATAATCTCCTTTGATTGTACCCTTTAGGAAACTGTTTCCTTTTGATTGTATGCCAGCTATAGACTTAGTGTATGCTGAAGGAATCATGGAGAGTATAGAACTTACTTTGTTGTTTGGTGCTTCTATAGCTAGATCAAAAGTAAAGCCAGATACTTTTTGGATAATATTACCAATGAAGGATAGATCCAGATCATTAATCTTGATTGAGTTTTCTTTGAATTTGTATTTCTTTGATGCTGCATCTATTTCCAGAGCCACATCTGCATCAACTTTAGCCTTGTTGAGATATTTGAGACCACCTGAAGAAAAATCTAGGGATGCTATTGTGGTAGAAGTAGTTAGGTCAAACTGAACATTCTTAAATTGACCTTTGCCTGAATGGTCTAAATCTCTAACTTCTGCAAAGACTCTATTTCCTTTGTCAGTATAATTTACTACGCCATCTATGATTTCATATTTTTCTATCTCACCGAATATTTCTGAAGAGGCGTCGTCTGTTTCATTCTCTTTGAAGATGTCATAGTTGGCCACACCAGCATCATCGACCATGACATTGATAATAGGATCTTGGATGGTTATGCTTTTGATATTGATGCCTTCAGAAGATCGTACAATGGATTTTAAGTCTGTCTCTAGGCTGACTGATGTTGCCGAAAAGAGTTGATGGTCAGACCATTGGCTGATACCATTTACAGATATGTTATCCACATCTATTGCCACTCCAGGAAAATTCTTGAATAGTGAAATGGAGGCATCTGAGAAGTCAACTTCAGCGTGAACCCTTTCATTGACTTGATTCTTTATGGCCTCATGAATCTTTCCCTTGAATAATATTGGTAGTAGTATTAAGGCGATGACCAAGCCGATAAGGGCTAAAAATAGTATTCTGAATAAGATTTTCATTTGTTTCGCATTTCATGACTTAGAACGATAACTTGGTACAAAGTTCTTACAAAGTTCGGATATTATGTTTTTGTTAAGTGCCCTTCTTTAAGATTATAGGGTTTCTATCTATTTCCTCCTCAGGGATATCCATTAGTAAGTGTCCTCTTAGCAAACTATATTGTGATTGTGTCAGAAATTCTTAGCATACAAGACTATTCTTTAACAATACATACAAATCAGTCTTCAGTACCTATTTTGAAAGGTATAAATCTAACAATTGCTGAAGGTGAGATTATAGGATTGATAGGGCCTTCTGGATGTGGTAAATCTATGCTCGCCAAAAGTATTCTGGGTTTAACCCCAAAGATTAGAATAGAAAAGCAAGGAATTATAAGGCTTGGTTATCTGAATCTGATAAATGCCAGCAGTAAGGAACTCCTTAACGTTAGAAACTCACAAGTAGGTCTGATATTCCAACATTCAAAGACTTTGCTTAATCCTTCTCAGACCATTTATAAGCAAATTTCAGAGAAAATAACACTCCTGAATCATGATAAAGCTAATGTAAAGGAAGAAATAAAGGACCTATTAGAATGTGTAGGCTTAGTGCCTGCTGAAAAGTATTTTACGCGTTATGTACATGAGCTCTCAGGAGGTCAAGTACAAAGGGTACTCATAGCCATCGCCTTGGCCAATAATCCTACCTTGCTCATTGCAGATGAGCCCGTCTCAGCACTCGACTCCAAAACGAAAGAGGAAATTCTGAATCTCCTCACAGAAATCCATCAAACAAGGCGCTTATCTATACTTTTGATATCTCACGAAACGACTATTATAGAACGCATGTGTAATCGTGTCTACGAGATGGGTAATGGCGAAATCTCAGAGAGTATTGATAGTGACAGTTGGGACCCCCTTAGTCATGGAGTTAGTCATGGAGTAGAAATGACTAAGCAGACTAAGATTGCTCAGCCCTCCATTCTTTTAGACATTAAAAATCTGTGTCTATCTTACAATCAAGCCAGTTCTTGGTTCAATTCTAAGGCATCCAAGGTCACCACCGTTTTCGAAGATTTCAGCCTTCAGATATTCAAAGGTGAAATTCTTGGCATTTATGGTAGTTCGGGATCAGGAAAGACATCCTTAGCCAAAGTATTATCTAGATTAAGCACTTATGGAAGTGGAGAGATGATTTGGAAGGGGAAGACGCTTAGCATCCTTTCTGGAGAAAACCTCAAAGATTTTCGTTCAGCCTGTCAGATTATATTTCAGGATTCATACAGCAGTTTAGCTCCTCATCGGCGTTTATTATCCCAAATGAATGACCTCAAAATTGTAAATTCTACTCTATCAGATGAAATGATCATCGAAATGTTAACGGAATTAGGACTAGAAGAACAACATCTTAACCGTTATCCCAGAGAACTTTCTGGCGGGCAGAGAAAACGTATGCTCATCGCGAGAACCCTTCTTTTAGACCCAGAATTCATTATATGCGATGAAATTTTGGCTAGTCTAGATTATGATGTAGCTATGAGAATCCTAGGTATACTTAGGTCGCAAGTCATTGATAGAGGTATTACCCTTTTATATATTTCCCATGATCTTAAACTTATAGAACGCATTGCAGATAGGGTGGTAAATATGGATGATTACAGCAAAGTTTCAAGAGATGTAATTGTGAGATAAAAAAAATTTCGTTTATGTAACTTTTATTGAAATTTTAACGTTAGCATTATCAAAGACTCATCACTCCTATGCCAACTAGACGAAATCAAAAAAGACCAAAAGCCATCTTCTTAGGACTGCTCATTGCAAGCTTATTATCGGTTATCTCTATTTCAATGATAGATGCTACTTTAAATAAGAAGTATACAGTTAGAGATTCTATTGAGTTAGAAGATGAAAAAGCCAAGACTTGGAAATACCATAATTTTCAAGTAACCCTTAGCAAGATTATTAGAATCCACAGATAAGGATTCATGCTCATACCTTCTATGACAACATGATGGCATTTTTAATAGAATAGCCATTTAAGAGATTTTTCGTTGACATTTTTTTCTTTCCACTCATTTGGAGATGATGTATTTCAATATAGCCATCTGGACAGGCTATGCTTATTTTTGATTTAGCATCTGTCAGTACTGCACCCACTGCATGCGTCTGAGGTGACACAGTATATGAGGCATCGTATATCTTAGCAGCCTTCCCATCTATATCCATCCATGCAGCAGGATAAGGTGAAAGGCCTCTAATAAAATCATACACTTTTTTGACAGGCTGAGAGAAATCTATCTTAGTATTATCCCTATTCAATTTAGGAGCATGAGATTTAAGCGCATCATTTTGTGGAGATAAGTCGATATCTTCTTTTTCTATTTTTTGGACTGTCTCAAGGACTGCATCTGCACCGACCCACATCATACGATCATGAACAGCACCCGCATCATCAAATGCGTAGATTGGTAGTTCTTTCTGTAGACATATCGAACCAGTATCTATTTCATGCTTCAGTTTGAATGTAGTTACGCCTGTCGTTGTATCCCCATTAATCACAGCCCAGTTTATAGGAGCGGCACCTCTATATGCCGGCAAGAGAGAACCGTGCAAATTATATGTGCCTAAGGAAGGCATATCCCATACCTGCCTAGGTAGCATACGGAAGGCAACGACAACCTGCAAATCTGCCTTTAAAGCGTCTAGCTCCTTTATAAATTTTGGTGACTTGAGATTCTTAGGTTGTAGAATGTTTAGACCTTTCGAATGAGCATATTTTTTGACTGCGGACTCTATCAGCGTTTTCCTGCCTCGACCACCAAGTTTGTCTGTTGACGTGATAACACCAACGATATCGTAACCTGCAGTATGTAGAATGTCTAATGACGGAACAGCGAACTCTGGGGTTCCCATGAATATTATTCTCATTCTAATCCTTTAAATTATGTACTTTTTAACTAATGAATCATTATAATTAATGCAAATTGCATTAATTATAACTAGAATTTTGAGATGGCAAATATGTCTAAAATAATAGCCTTTGTAGCCGTAAACTTGATTATTTGCGCTGCAGTTGGGCAAAACCTTACTTTGGATGGTTATGTTTTTGAGTCAGGGAATAGGGGATACCTTAATGTAGTCCAAATTGATGTCTTTGATGAAAAAGATGAGCATTTGGGTACTACATTCTCAGATTTGGATGGGCATTTTGTAATAGAAGTCCCAGCCAAGTTTAGCTATAAAGTAGTCGGGACTAAGGACATGTTCGATTCGGTAGAGACACTTGTGGATGTAGAGAAAGATGGAGGGAATAGTAATAAGATATTTATTCAGCTTAAGATGGATAGGTCACCCGGATATGTCTTTGAGATAACGCTTGCAGAAAAGCGCGACCATGATTCGATAATAGTAGATGCTATAAAAAATTCCAGAATAGAGGTATATAACAATACCACCCAAGAACCCATAATGGTATTAGAAGACCATCCTCATCCACAGTTTAATGTGGCTCTAATAAAGGGTAATCATTATACTATACTGGTAAGAAAAGATGGCTTTTTGGCGAAGAGAATGGAAGCCTTTGTCAATGTAGAAGGGTGCATACTTTGTTTTGAAGGTGTAGGAAGTGTGACACCAGGTGTCTCTGATAACCTCACTGGCGGTAATGAAACCGGTGTCCTTTTAGCCAATGTAGAGCTAGATAGAATATATGAAGGCAAGACGATACCTATCAATAACATCTTTTATGAATTTGGGAGTGCTGAATTGGACAAAACGGATATGGATGGGTTACAGAATTTAGCAACCTTGATGAGTGATAATCCTGATCTAACAGTAGAAATTGGGTCGCATACTGATTCCAGAGGCTCGAATGAAAGAAACATGGAATTGTCCAGAGAGAGAGCACAGAAAGTGGTAGATTTTCTGGTTGACAATGAAGTGCTCAGGTCAAGATTGATTTCTAGAGGATACGGAGAAACTGAATTGAAAAATGATTGTACGAATGGGGTGGATTGCACTGACAGGGAACATAGACAGAATCGAAGAACTGAACTGAAAGTGATAGGAATAGCATCTGTAAAAGCAGAAATAAAAACCTTAGCACATATAAAGCAACTAGAGCAAGCTGAAGTATTGCTGGAAGAAATTCAGTTTGGAGGTCAGATACAGATACCCATAGATAGTACTGAAGCACAGTCTGATTCATTAAGTATAGAAGATATAATAGACCAATCTGGAAACGACGACCTAGAAAATGCTAGTGCTGATACTGGTAGTGCTGTGGCAGCAGTTGCCGATGATACTGACGCTGCTATTTATAGGATTGTAATTAAAGAAAGTGCAACAGCTTTAGATAAAGAGGATACACTTTTTAAGCTTCATAGTAAATTATATAGGCATGAAGGAGAAGATGGCACCTTTCTATATATGATTGGAGAATATGATAATTTAAAAGTAGTAAATGGCTTTTATAAAACAGTGAGAGTTGCTTATCCAGAGGCGTATATCATTCAGGATAAAGGAGATTCAGTTATCAAGATTTAAAATGTAAAAGTAAGGCCAACGCCAACTCCTGTATCAGGCGCATGCCACCTATAACTCACGTCATCACTTACATCGAACTCGATGAGATGCCTATGTATAAATGCATCAGCAACCTGAAATAGATGAACTAAAATCGTGCTGATTAAAGTAATATCTCTTTGACTCCGTGCTCTATCTCTTAGTGTTATCAGCTCAGCCTGAGAAAATCCATTGCACACATTCATGCTCAACTTATCATTCAGTTCAGAATCCCATCTCTTGTATTGTCTGTTATTCCTAACCAGTAGACCTATAACGGCCCCTTCTATTCCTATGACGATTGGTACTTTGATATATTTCTTATTATAGAACTGACCAGCGCCTGGTAGAATAAGAGAGTACAAAGCCGCTTTGCCTGGATTACCAGCAAACATGCTTAGTGGGCCATTATATGATCTTTTTTTCTTGACTTCTTCAGAAGGTTCTATACTAATGCTATCTGTAATCACTGTATCCTGGACTTGTGCCGCCGTCATGGAAGACAAAAGCAATAGAATACAGATGTAAATAATGCGCATACTCAATTGAAAGGATTATTGTACTCCAATGTTACTAGCTTTCTTCTATAGAGTCAATAATGTCATTGAATTGATTGTCAGAAGAGAATGGAATTATAATTCTGCCTTTACCAGAGTTATTTCTAACGATACTGATTTTGGTGCCAAATATATGAGATAACCTGTCTTTAATCTTCAGCACTTCAGGATGATTGCTTCCATCTTGACCTGAAGCGTTGCTAGATTTAGAATCAGATGCTGAAGTCTCTTTGAGGGTTCTAATAAAGGTTTCAGTATGTCTTACCGAGAGATTTTCTTCTATGATTTTGTTGTATACAAAGAGTTGTTGTGTAGGATCTTCTAGACTGAGTAAAGCTCTAGCATGTCCCATGGAAATCTTATCATTCTTCAGCCCTTCCTGCAAATCGGGTGGCAGTTTAAGTAGCCTAATATAATTGGTAACAGTACTCCTGTTTTTCCCCACTCTTTTGGCTAAATCATCATGCTGTAGATTGCATTCATCTATCAGTCGCTGATAGGAAAGCGAGACTTCCAATGCATTCAAATCAGATCGCTGAATGTTTTCTACCAATGCCATTTCTAGCATTCCTTGGTCATTTGCCTTTCTTATATAAGCAGGAATTGTTCTCAGACCGGCCAACTTAGAGGCTCTCCATCTTCGCTCACCTGATATAATCTGATATAGATTTGCTTTAAGTTTCCTGACCGTTATGGGTTGGATGAGTCCTAGCGTCTTTATTGATTGTACCAGCTCTAGTAACTCTACTTCTTTAAATTCTTTTCTAGGTTGGTAAGGATTAGGTTCTATATGTTCTATGTTTATCTCAATGACACTACCTACAGAAGTCTCCTTTCTTTCCACTTTTTCACTCGTCTTGCTATCATCTGTTTTATCTATTTTGGTGAGTAGGGCTCTTAGGCCTTGACCGACTTGTTCTTTCTTCTTAGCCATGATTGGATTTTATATAGGTTGACTTAGTGCTGATTCATTTTTCTGGATGAACTCATTGGCTAGATTAATGAAATTTTTAGAGCCTTTACTTGAGATATCATACAAGAGTACAGGTTTTCCCACACTAGGAGACTCACCTATCTTTGAATTACGATGTACAATCGTGTCGAAAATTTTATCAGATAACAAAGCATGCACTTCTTTGACGACCATTTTAGCCAATCGTAATCGCTTGTCAAACATTGAAAGTACAATCCCTTCGATTTCTAGATTAGGATTAAGTGTTTCACTGACTAGGCTGATCGTGTTTTTTAATTTACCTAGTCCTTGAAGTGAAAAGACTTCACATTGCACAGGAATAAGCACTGAATCTGCAGCACATAATGAGTTAATGGTGATGATGCCTAGTGACGGTTGGCAATCTATAAAGATGTAGTCATAATTATCTTTCACTTGGTCTAGTACAGACTTGAGGACATATTCTCTGTTTTCCAAGTTGACGAGTTCTAATTCAGCACCAACCAAATCTATGGATGATCCGATTAGATCCAAATTCTCTATTTCTGTGGTTATTATAGCATCCTTAGCAGCAACATCATTAAGTAGGCAGTCGTATAAGGTATACTCTAAATTGTCTGGGTCTGCTCCTAATCCAGAAGTAGCATTTGCTTGTGGGTCAGCATCTATAACTAATACTTTCTTTTCTAATATAGCAACGGCACAACTAAGATTAATAGCTGTTGTCGTTTTTCCTACGCCGCCTTTCTGATTTGAAATTGATATAATTTTTGCCATAAATATTTACACTTCTATTTCTTGTCCTATATCAAGTAAAATAAGTTCTTTAGATTTTGCGCTGAATGCTGCTATGGCTTTTTCTTTATCGATTTCAATATATCCAAATGTATCATAATGGCAACCAATTACCTTAGGACACTTTATAAAGTCTGAAGCGATTATAGCATCTTCATAACCCATCGTAAAGTTATCTCCAATACATAGAACGGCGACATCAGGTGTTGGTCCAGTCATAGGAATAAGCTGCATATCCATAGTCAGTGCTGTATCACCAGATACATATAGACATTTTTCTTGATTCCAGATAACAAATCCTCCAGGATTGCCACCATAAGTGCCATCAGGCAGAACGCTGGAATGTATGGCATTCACGTATTTCACTTTTACAGCTCCCAAATCAACTGTGCCACCGTGATTAAGCGGATGACCTTCTAAGTCTTTACTTCCGAACCAAGCTACAATTTCGTAATTAGAAATAATTTTCGCACCACTTGCTTTAGCGATAGCCTCTACATCTGCGACATGATCGCCATGACCGTGGGTAACAAGTATATAATCAGGCGTAAAAGCTGACAAATCCTTATTCTCTATAAGTGGATTCCCTGTGATAAAAGGATCAATCAAAATAGATAACCCTGAAAATGCGACGCTTATAGTCGCGTGGCCGTGATATGTTATTTTCATCGATATAATTGAGGGGCAAAGATAGCCATTATGACTCCCCATGGAAAATTACTTATTAACATAAAAAAAGGTCGCTTGCACATTGCAAGCGACCTTATAAACTATATTATTCGATTATAACTTTAGTGTTGGACGATGATTTTTTCAGTTATAATATCACCTTCTGTTGTTGTAGCTTTCAGCATATAAATACCGTTAGCCATATCTGTGACATCTACTGTCATTTCATCCTGTACTTTTTGTATAACAGTCATTACCTGACCAGCTAAGTTGATGATTCTTACATCTTCGATATTGTCACTATCATCGAAGTTAATTGTAAGCGCCTCATTGACTGGATTAGGGAATACTGTGATTCTTTCATTTGTTGCCGCTGCAAATAATTCTACAGCTGAAGAACTAGGAGTATTTCTTAATGATAACTCACCATCTTTGTCTCCTGGTGAGAAGTCTGCTCCTGTTACTGTAACACAGTAATCTTCAGTCTCTCCATATGGGAATATCGCACATGGATCCGTTACATATCCACCTAGTGACATAGTAACTCTCATCCTTGTAGTTCCATTCCATACTCCATATGGTACTGTGATTGTACCTGATAAAGTCTTCGTACCACATCCGTAAGCAACGAACTCAAAGTTATCCTTAAAGTCTCCATCTTGATTATAATCAATCCATACTGTCCAGAATACTTTCTGTGCTGATGCACCGCCAAATCCTGGAGTCAATTGTAATGGATGACTAACACCCGCTGCAACTGTAGTACACAGATTAGTGAAGTCTTTATATCCTCCGTTATTACCTGATGTATTGCTTATCGTATTAAAGCCAACTGCCTTTATGTGACTATTAATAGTGTTAAGTCCACCTGATGTACAGAAGTTTCCTCCGCTTGGAGATGGTCCATTAACCGTTACAGTGAATGAACAAATCTCTGTATTTCCACATCCGTCTTGTGCTGTATAGCTCACTGTATGCACGCCTGGCGTTAATACAGTTCCAGAAGTAGGTCCTCCAGTTTGCTCTACTGAAAGGCATCCAGTTACTTCCATCACATACTCTAATTTTAGATTAGGATACTGATCATTCCATTCTCCAGAATTGAGTATCTCTACTGTATGCTGACCATTGTTGAAATTATTAGGTTGACCAGGATACCAATTAGTATAGATTAATGGATCACCATTTACCCACTGGAAATTACCTTCTGACGCTAAGTCAGATAGACCTATCCAAGCCGATGAAAGCGGGATGATACTAGATACAAAGTCATTCTCTGCTTGACTATTTATCACCGCTAAATGACCTCCATTATTTAAGGCATTTTGCTGAGCTGAAGTCCAGTCTAATCCTGTAAGTGAACAGTAATAATGAGAGCCATTGAAACTTCCCATAAATAAGAATCCTGGTATATTTCCACCTGCATTGGTACAGTTAGAACAACATGATACTACAGAAGGATCATCCCATGATACTGCTACACCAGAAGAACTTGGCGCAGATACCACAATGTTATCTGGACATGTAAGTGTCAGTGAAGACTCTACAGTTACAGTGAAGCTACATGTAGCAAATCCACCACAAGCATCCTGTACAGCATATGAAACATTATATACTCCTGGTGGTTGTCTTGTTCCTGGAGCAGGTCCAGCAGTCTGTGTGACAAACGAACAAGGAATCTCCATGATGTATTCTAGTTTGTAAGAACTAAACTGATCATTCCATTGACCATCGTATAATAATTCTACAAAATCTTGATCTCCGTTAAAGTTGTTAGGTTGTCCAGCGAACCAGTTTGTATATGATACTGGAGCCCCATTGCACCATTCGAAGGTGCCTTCATTATTGTAATCATTAAGTCCAATCCATGCAGATTGAATCGTTAACTGATTAGCAAGGAAAGTATTTTCTTCAGGACTAGTTATATCTGCTAAGAAACCGCCATTACTTTCTGCTATAGCTTTAGCAGTAGGCCAAGTTTCAGGAGATAATGAACAGTAGTATTGACTTCCGTTCAATGATCCCATGTAGATAAATCCTGGTATAAATGCACCACCATCACACTGACCACAAGCGCCATTATATTGTGGAATTGGCCATGTGACAACTGATCCTGTACTCCCGTTACATTCTATTACTATGTCATTTGGACAGCTTGAAAATCCACCTTGAGGCGCATTTACTGTTACATTAAATGAACACGTTGCTGCGTTATTACAATTATCTCTAGCAGTAATTGTTACAGTTGTAGTTCCACTAGGGAAAGTAGATCCTGACTGTTGACTAGCTGTAATTTGACTTATACCACAGTTATCAGTTGCTGTAGGCATTACCCAAGTTACTGGGCTACTTGTACTAGTTACTGTTATGTTGCTAGGACAATTGAATATCTGTGGCTGCTCTAAATCTGCAACAGTAATTACCTGAATACATGATGCAGACAGATTAGTCTGATTAGGAATAGTCGCTGTCCATGTTCTTTGTATAACCTGTGCTCCTGCACATGGTCCTGAAGATGCATTTACATCTGCAAAAGTTACATTAGGAGATGGACAGAATGCACCAGCTGTTGCAGATGCTACACCTAATAGAGATGGAGAAGTAGAAGCTCCAATACATACACTTGCAGCTGATGGGCAAGAGATAAATGGATTTGCTACACATGCCTGACAGTTAACTGTTACATTAAATGCACATGTTGCTGCATTCCCACATGCATCACTAGCCGTATATGTTACTAAGTGAGTTCCTTGGCTAAATATAGAACCACTACCTACAGGTTGCCCATTAGAGGTAGCTGAAACATTTACTGAAGAACAATTATCGCTTGCAGTCGGCGCATTAAATGTTGCTGCTACTGAGCAATTTGATCCATTACCAGTCAATACGATTGCCGAAGGACAATTGGTAGTAAAGAATGGTGGTGAATTATCTACTAAGTTTATTGACTGGATACATGAACTTTGCAAGCCAGACCCTGGGTCAGTTGCTCTCCATGTTCTTTGTATTACTCTTGACCCGTTGCATGAGCCTGAATTAGATACAACATCGAAAAACTCCACAGTCGGAACACCACAAGGTCCACCAGCACTAGTAGCAACAGCTGAACCAGCTACACTAGGTGAGATAGGTCCAGTAGTCGGACAAGCCGTATAGCTTGACGGACAGCTTATTGATGGTGGCGTAGTACAAGTAGGTACACTACAGTTCACCGTTACTGTAAATGATGCTGTATTCGAATTTCCACAGTTGTCTACTGATGTGTAGATTACCGTAGAAGTACCAGATGAAAACAATGCACCTGGCTGTATATTAGATGTAAATGAAGCCACACCACAGTTATCTGTTGACTGCGGTACTGACCATGTTACTGGTACCTGACATCCAGTTCCAGTACCAGAAACAGAAATGTTTGATGGTACATTGAAAATAGAAGGAGATACATTATCTATTAGATTTATAGTTTGCGTACAAGAAGCAGTTAGATTACTGTTACCTGCATCTGTAGCTGTAAACGTTCTTAATATCTGTTGTTGTCCAGCGCAAGGCCCAGTAGAATTATTAACATCATTAAATGTTATAAATGGCGTACCTGAAGTACAACCAGAGCTTGCTGTTGCTGTAGCCATACCTGCTATCGCTGTAGAAGGTACTACAGAAGTAGGACAAGCTGTGTAAGCCGTTGGACATGAAATTATAGGATTAGAGCACGATGAAGTGCAATTCACTGTAACTGTAAATGATGCTGTATTTGAATTTCCACAGTTGTCTATAGATGTGTAGATTACCGTAGAAGTACCAGATGAAAACAATGCCCCCGGCTGTATATTAGATGTAAATGAAGCCACGCCACAGTTATCTGTTGACTGCGGTACTGACCATGTTACTGGTACCTGACATCCAGTTCCAGTACCAGAAACAGAAATGTTTGATGGTACATTGAAAATAGAAGGAGATACATTATCTATTAGATTTATAGTCTGCGTACAAGATGCAGTCAGATTACTATTTCCTGCGTCTGTAGCTGTAAATGTTCTTAATACTTGTTGTTGTCCAGCGCAAGGCCCAGTAGAAGTAGTAACATCATTAAATGTTATAGATGGCGTACCAGAAGTACAACCAGAACTTGCTGTTGCCGTAGCCATACCTGCTATCGCTGTAGAAGGTACTACAGAAGTAGGGCAAGCTGTAAAAGTCGTTGGACATGAAATTATAGGATTAGAGCACGGTGAAGTGCAATTCACTGTTACTTGGAATGCTGCAGTTGTTTGGTTACCGCAGTTATCTACAGCCGTGTAAGTAACCAACGTAGACCCAGAAGGGAACGCAGTACCACTTTGGTTGGTAGATGAAAATGAAGCAAGGCCACAATTATCAGTAGCTGTAGGTTCTGTCCAGACAGCTACTACACTACATCCAGCGCCTGTTCCAGTTAATGTCATATCTGATGGTATATTAGATATCACAGGAATCTGATTATCTAGATTAGATACAGTCTGTACACAAGACACTGAAGAATTTCCATCACTTGCTACCCATGTTCTTTGTACACTCATGCCACAAGCACCATTGTTAGATATTACTGCATCACTAAATGTAATTGTTGCAGCACTACATGATGCATCCGGTACAGTAGCTGTAGCCATTCCTGTGTTAGAGGGATCTAAACTAGTGCCTGGGCAAGAAATGAAATTACCTGGGCAAGTGATAGAAGGTCCTGTACAACAAGATCCGAATACATTAACATTAAACGAGCAAGTCGTTTGCATTCCACACATATCCTGTGCAGTATATGTAACGGTAGTATTCCCTAGTGGAAATGCGGTACCGCTAAAATGTGTCGTTGTAAAAAATGCTAAACCGCAGTCATCTGCAGCTGTAGGAATAACCCAAGTAGCGATTCCACTACAATTATTAGCTAAATCAATACTGATATTACTAGGGCAATTACTAATCATCGGTGCAGCTATATCCTCTAATAGTAGAGTTTGTTGACATGTAGAGTGTAACTTGATACTAGCTGATCCAGGAGGATATGATGCCTCCCATGTTCTATGTATGGTCTTTTGGCAAGGGGTATCTGTTATTACTGCATCACTGAAAGTCAATGTTGGAGTAGGACAGAATGCATCACCTGGCGACGCCGTTGCAGTTCCTGTGTTTACAGGGTCCAAATTATCATTTGGGCATCCTAAGTATGTCGAAGGACATGCTATTACAGGTGCAGTGAGGCATTGGGCTCCAACTGCGTTAGCAGTGAAAGCTATAATGCATACACTTGAAATCAAATGAAGTAAAACTTGTTTCATTTTTGAATTTTTAAAAAAAATTGAGCTTAATTCTCGTTTGATGAATTAAATTGAAATGATAGGTTCAGCTTTTTCAATCTATAAGGGATACGTTTATTTATCTATAAACGCCGCTATAAGTCTCTAAAAAAGTTGTTAAAAAAGACTCATCATAATAATCGACCACAAATTAGACCAATATGCCCTATAAAGTCATTCAGGAAAGTGATTATCTGATAGTTACATATTACAGAAAATCATAATGCGAAATTACAACTTCTGCTGATTATTTGTCAAAGAAAGAAAAGCAATAAACCAATTATGTCTTAAAATATCTTTAAAATGCTTAAATGCCGTTTATCTGCGCTTATTTGAAGCCATTTAGAAGGTAAATGACATGTAAATTTCAAATCTCATGCAGAAAAGGAACAATCTTAAGAATATGTCTGACTCCTTACTTAAAACAAGCCATTTGTATAGGTCTGCATTATTTTTGCGGTAATGACAAGATTAGTGACACAATTTCATACACTCAAGTCAGCCAGCTACCAAGATGTTTGGGATTTTCAGATGGTCCTCCATAATAGACTGAAAATACAGAAACGTGATAAGAATGGAAGTGGCGGGCCTGTTCCATTAAATCATCTTATTTTCTGTGAGCATAACCCAGTGTTTACGCTAGGAAAATCAGGAAAACGCAGTCACTTATTAATTTCAGAGGTAGAAGCTTCGGCTAAGAATGTGGAGTTCTTCAAAATCAATAGAGGCGGAGATATTACTTATCATGGTCCAGGACAACTTACGGGCTACCTTATATTGGACCTTGAACTGCTGTACCGTGATGTGCATAAATATGTAAGGACAATCGAAGAGGTTATTATTCGACTTTTGGCCGAATACAAGATAATAGGGCAACGGCTGCCGGATTTCACAGGTGTTTGGGTCAACAATGGCTCTAAACAAATGAAGGTATGTGCGATTGGAATCCATTTAAGTAGATGGGTGAGTATGCATGGTTTTGGGCTGAATGTGAACACCAATCTGGAAAACTTTGATATGATCGTCCCCTGTGGGATTCAAGACCCTAACAAATCTGTGACTAGCTTATCACAGTTACTTGGAAAAGAAATTGATATGTTTGAGCTTGAAAATAAATTGAAAAAGGTTTGTGTTGAGTTATTTCAACTACAATTATTAGATATCTGAAAACAATATGAAGGAAAAATTAGCAGAGGACAGCAAGACAATAATGACTGAATTGATTATGCCCAATGATGCTAATCCACTAGGGAACTTGATGGGAGGCAACCTAATGAGATGGATGGACATTGCTGGCGGGGTCTGTGCTTCCAAACACTGTGAAGCTCATGTAGTAACTGCTTCAGTGGATCATGTTTCCTTCAATGCGCCTATCAATGTAGGAGATGTAATACAATTGACAGCCTTTGTAACAAGAGCCTTCAATACTTCTGTGGAAGTTTATATGGAAGTCGCTGTCTCTGATATAACTGGCAACAATACAACTCAATCTAATCATGCTTATATGACCTTTGTGGCATTGGATAAAAAGACAAGAAAGCCAATAAAAGTGCCGCCTCTCAGAGCAGTTACTAATGAGCAAAAGAAGTTGTATGAAAGCGCACTAAGAAGAAGGGAAGTCAGACTCATTCTAAGTGGAAGACTCAAACCTGAAGATGCTACTGATCTTAAAAATTTCTTTAGCGAGCTATAAGGGTTGATTCTAGATGCGTCCTTTTCTATGGACGATGGTACTGCTTGCTTGCTGTGAACCCATTACCAGAATATCTTGAATATTGACATGGGTTGGCTGTGACACCATGAAGTATATAATCTTGGCTATGTCTTTTGAATTGACAGGTGTGAAGTCTTCGTAGATTTTAGCTTTCTCTGCATCTCCATTATATCTAACGAGGGCAAACTCAGTCTGCTCCACATGACCTGGGGCAATTTGACCCACCCTTATCCCATGGTGATGTAAGTCTATTCTCATTGCTTTGGTAAGGGCATCTACAGCATGCTTAGTTGCACAATACACATTGCCATTAGGGTAGACTTGTTTGCCAGCGATGGAGGCTACATTTATAATATGCCCTTTCTTGGCTTTTACCATCATTGGAGATACAAGTCTGGTCATATAAAGCAACCCTTTCATATTGGTGTCTATCATAATCTCCCAATCTTCAATGTCCCCTTCGTGTATAGGACCAAAACCCTTAGCGAGTCCAGCATTATTGATAAGTACGTCCACTCTTTTAATTGTAGGCTTATGCTGTTTTAGAGCTTTCTTTACCGCTCCTAAGTCTCTCACATCGAAGGCTATTGGTAGAACTTTTACAGCATATTTCTGAGCTAACTTATCGGCTACTTCTTGGAGCCGTTCTTTTCGCCTTCCTGTGATTATAAGGTGATGCCCTCTTTTAGCAAATTCTCTGGCTGTTGCTTTTCCTATACCTGCTGTTGCACCTGTGATTAGAACTACCTTGGATTTCATATGTTTTATTCTGCGAGTATATCCTCTAAATGAAGTTTCATCTCTTTTTTGAAAGACTCATATTTAGATGTTGCGGGGCCATTGAATCCTGTGTGTATGTGTCTAATCTTATTATTGTTATCCATTATTACCATAGTGGGATATGAATATATTTTTGTAAGAAATGGAAGAGATTCAGTTGTTTCTGTTTTATCTGCGTACCCGCCTAAGAGGGTAGACCAATCCATACCTGAAACTTTTTTATAGCGACTAAGTGCATCCATGGCTTTTTGCTCATCTCTGTATCTTTCGTAAGCTATGGTGTACAGCTCTAATTCACTTCCATATTTTTCCTGAAGCTCTTTGAGATAAATGACTTCATCCTTGCAGTTTGGGCACCAGGTACCCATAATGGATAAAATCTTTATTTGGCCACCTTCACCTGGTTTTGAAAGTGTTACCTTTTCTCCTTCTGTATTTGGAAAAGTGAAGGTCACCTCCTCTGATTTGACTTGTGCCGTCATATTATATGCATCCGTCAACATAAATGCATCATCTCTTACAGCATACCATTTGCTTTTGTAATGCTTGCCACTTCTAAATTCTCCAATTATAGTATCTGACTGTAGCGAACCTCTAAAGAGAAATGCATGAGATCCATCAAAAACACTCAGTCTCAATTTGTCCCCAAAAGCATTACCAGCTAAGTAGCGATAATCACCTGTCTCAGTCAGAAATGTGCCATTAAGTTGATTGCCGTCCTGATGAAATTCTGCGATGGCTGGATAAGCATCATCGGAATCATACTCAAACATGACCTTCCACTTACCGTCGAAATTTTCTGTGTCTGGCTCGGGATGTGTTAGGAATCTATGATTCTGTCCATATTGAGCCAAGAAAGGAATCTTGTAACCATCTTTATAGTTGACTATCCAATAACCTTCAATAAAGTTCTCTTCATAAAATCCTTCCATCGCAGTATCAAAGGCTGTCATGTCAAACTTAATCGTATCCTTTGCCGTAGAAGGGTCTCGTCCATACTGCACATTTTCTATGGGAATTTTTTCTGTACCATTTACAAGGTAGACCTGCATGTTATCTCCTTTATAGGTTACCTCCAGATTAAAGGGCAATTCAAAATAGTCCTTCACTTTTTCTTCGGAATCCAGTAATTGACCCACATCTGGATCTGTGAGTTTTAAGATGCCTCTCCATTCACCAGGAGGTAATTTAGGAAATGAATTAGGCTGCTGGATGCAACCACCAAGAATGACTATGATAAGGGTAACAAGTAAAATAAATCTAGGCATGATAACACATTTTATTTACCAAAGACGATAATAACAAAATTCTAATGCTCACAACTGAGAACACTAAAAAGTAGGACAGAAAGCCCTATCGGTTGTCGCTTCTCCACTAAATCTAATAGAGAACTCAAACGTGTTAAAACCAAAGTTAGGGTCACCTACATCCTGAGTATGGATTTCATATGTAAAACCAAAAATGAAATTGTCTTGTCTAAGGCCAAGCAATGGCGTAATACTCTCCAAGTGCAAATTGTCTAGATCATTAACTCCAGTAAGCCAAAGACCAAATATGATGGCGCTGGTTCGAGACTTGAGTATGTATTCGAAGTTGGTCCCTATGTCAAGTTGATTATGAGGCCCCTGTTGCTGATACACTGCTCTAGGTTGGAAGAAAAGATTGTAGTTTATTTTTTGGTCTATACTGAAATGTCCTACGAGTCTTGAGTTTAAATTTTGGCTTATGTCAGTAGTGGGATTAGGTAGTTGGAGATTATTGAAAAAAGAAAATGACGGCTCATTGATGTGATGTGAAGCTACTCCTAAATAGATAGAAGTATTTGGTAGTTGTAAAGAATAATTAATACCTACGGAGACATCGAATGTCCCAAAATTATTTGGTGGCAATAATTCATTTGTTAAACCATCGAAATTATCTATCTGATTGAATTGGTCTTGGAATGTAAGATTATCATAGTTGACATTATGCTGGACGACCCCTAACTGTATGCCAGCACCAAGGTATGATGGATTCTTATCGCTTAATCTTTTTTGGAAGGAAGCGAACGCTGCTAATTTAGAATTGCTGAATTGTAGAGCATTAAACTCATCATTGGTAAACAAGATGCCTACGCCAATCTTATTAGGTTGGTTTTTCTTATCTAATCTAAAATCTATACTTGTATCACCTCCTGCTGCTATCGTTCTATAACCAGATGCCAGGGCATTATTCCATTGATTTCTGTATATAGCGCCAATACGGTAGGTTCCTTGATAAGCACCAGTGAGAGATGGATTTAAGTGCATAGGAAGCGCATAAAATTGAGAGAAATGCTCATCCTGAGCATGAATGCTGCCTATATTGGAAATGAATAGCAGTAATAAAATGCACTTTTTAATCATCACGTAAATCTACAATTATTGTCATACATGCGGGTTGTTCTATGTGCCTATTAAACTCTAAAAAAACACTAATATTCTCTAAGAGATAGGATTAGTTACTGTACAATCGTTGTAAATTCGCCGCTTTACCTAACTAGAGTGGGAAGGCCAAAATTAAGTGATATAGCTATATGCAAAGTTAGTGTTGCCAGTCTTAGAAGATTTCCAGCACATAATGCTATTCTTATCAGTCAAGTACTATTTGGAGAATATGTGACTATCCTATCTAAGAAAAACAAGGATTGGTATAGAGTACAGAGTCAATGGGATAATATTATTGGCTGGATAGATGCGAAGCAATTCTATGTTCTTAGAGTATCAGATATTAAAAAAATCGTCAAGGGTAAGGCATTCGCACTGGACCACTTTCAAAGTCTTAGTTCTGAGGAAATCACCTTTCCTATCTCACTAGGTTCTGATTTAGGTATCTGCGATGGACTTAATGTCAAAATGCCATTTTCCAATTTTCGGTACAGTGGACAAATATTACAAGTAGGACACAAAATGGAATTAGACAAACTATTGTCTACAATAGTAAGTAGATATATCCATTGTCCACATCTCGAAGGAGGTCGTTCAATTATGGGAATAGATGGTTCTGGTCTGATGCAAATAGCGTATAAAATGATAGGTTATCAGCTTCCAAGATCTGTCCAAGAACAATCTGTTCATGGTGTAGATGTCGGATTTGCTAATCATTCTAAAGTAGGTGATTTAGCATTTTTTCATGATGGAAATCAAGAGATACATCATATAGGCATGATACTGGCCGATAATCAGATAATCCATGTCCATGGTCAAGTAAGAGTCGATACTTTTGATCACCAAGGAATTTATAATAAGCAGACTAAAAGGTATATCTACTATCTTAAAACGATAAGAAGAATTCTGAAAGCTGACTGATAATTTAGATAGTGGTTTGAATATTTGCCTCAGCTGAGCCTGGACTTTTTATCAAAAGACAGTTCCTAAGCCAAAACTTATCTATCAGTTCTACC
>CAZIMH010000012.1:0-25959 GCA_964540155.1 uncultured Saprospiraceae bacterium | reverse complement strand
AAAAAATATAAAGAACTACATTTTAAAAATAAAGGTCTGGTAGTTCAGCTGGTTATGATGAAGGTCGTTGGAAAATGGTCTAAATGACCATTTTAGACCTGAACGACGAACAACGGCTCGTCGGTAGCAGAGCGCAGGTATTCTAACTTACCTGTAAGCTCAAAAAAATATAAAGAACTACATTTTAAGATAAAGGTCTGGTAGTTCAGCTGGTTAGAATACCTGCCTGTCACGCAGGGGGTCGCGGGTTCGAGTCCCGTCCAGACCGCAAAAGCCTTCACGAAAGTGAGGGCTTTTCGCATTTATGTACGTAGCTTATGCTTCTAACCCCCTGATAATCAGCCTACTCGACTCATCCGTCTATATGTGCCCCACCCAAATGAAAATTGGGTAAGCTGGCCATAAATAAGAATGAGACAACAGTCAGTGAGATGCCTATGATGAATACCACCAGCGCTATTCTGATTTTGAGATGCTTCTGATGTAATTGCTTACCGAAGTAATATAGGTCTCTAATCATAGAAGAGTATAGGTAATTGCTATCATTAAGCATTTGTATCATACCCCAGTTATAATCTTTTAGACTCATATTATGGAAGTTACCGAAATACAGCAAATTGCCTTTCTTATCTCCAACCTCTTCCTCAGAGAACTCTCCATGGGTCCTGCTCGGCAGGATTGAGAGCACGGCAAAAGTCACAGATATCATAGAACTTAACAGCAAGATGACTATAGGTGAGCTATGGATACACAGCTTCTCTATAGTACCTATAATACGGCCTACAATAAGTGAAAGGATAATCGCATTTACTGAGATGAGAATATTGGCTTTCCTATCCACCATCTGGTTCAGGGTATAGTGATTTCGGGATGTTGTCCGAAATATAGTCTGAATCCCTCGGTCATCTCTGTTTGAGGTTTTTCTGAGGTTCTTCTTTAGCTTTTTGACCTCTTGCTCAGATATACCTAGCTCCTTACTTAGTAAGAAGTCTTGATTTTTGTCTAGGTCCTTTTGTTCCTTTTCCAACTTCTTTATCAGCTCCATTTTCTTAGGACGCAGCACTTCTTTTCCATAATCGGTGAAGTATACATGCTTTCTGAGTGTGCTAAGCACAGAATCAAAGTAGCCACTTCGTCCGGTTTTGATAACATCTTGCAGTAAGAATTCCTGATACTGCAGTTGTATTCGTTTTTTGGCTTTTTTGCTGGCCCACTCTATGGTGGTTGCATCAGCAAGCACACTTCCTAGCTTAGTGTCAGGCTTGACATTGGGCTTTAGATTACCCAGTAGCTCTAGGACCTGCTTCATTTTGGAGTTTGGATAATCGATTTGCTTGAGGAAAGATTCGGCTTTCGCTTTGGCACTCAGGTAGCACTTAAGCATGTAATCGACAGAAGTCTTAGATTTCTCCAGATTCTTGTAATTCTTGAATCCGATCCTGCTAAACCAAGCTGCGATAAGCACAATCTCCATTTCTTCGTAGACAAGGCCTTCTGCACTGCCTATGCGCTTCACACCTGAGATAACTCTGTGTACATGCTCTATATCATGAAAAACGACCTTCTCAGAAAATTCCTCATTGATAACCTTGGTGACATAGAGCTCTACCTCTTGGATGTAATTGATGTTTTTTATTGGTTGTGTGTGGGTTGTCATAGCTAATCTAAACCAAAATTACTTCATAAAGTTTGTTACCAGAAATATAATAAATCAACTGTCAAACCTGAAGAGCTATTGCATAAGAGATTAAAATAGCCATTCAGTGCTGTGGTGATGATGTGTTCTTAAAAACAGTGGGTAAAATTAGAGGAAATAATTTTTCATGATAAAAGAATCTAACAGACTATCTGTCAGTGGTTTATCCTTTAAATAAATTTAGATATAAAAGTTAGTCTACATTTTGGACTGATTTATCTTGACCACGCTAACTCCTTTGTTAATTTTGGACTGCTATGGTATTCCTAGAATTCGAAAGACCGTTGGAAAAGCTCTATGAGCAGCTTGAAAAAATCAAACAGATTTCTGAGGAGGGAGATATTGATGTCTCTGACCAACTCAAAGAGCTGGAGTCCAAGATTAAAGCCAAGTCGAAGGAGATATATTCTGATTTATCGGGTTGGCAACGCGTACAGTTATCTAGGCATCCAGAACGGCCATATTCTCTTTTCTACATGGAGAATATTTTCAAAAAGTTTATAGAATTACATGGTGACCGCAAATTTGGAGATGACAAGGCCATCGTTGGCGGCATAGCTAAATTGGGTGATCAGCCAGTGATTGTCATCGGCCACCAAAAAGGGGTCAATACCAAAATGAGGCAGTATCGGAATTTTGGTATGGCCAACCCTGAAGGCTACAGAAAGGCACTCCGTCTGATGAAGATGGCAGAAAAATTTAATTACCCTGTTATCTGCCTTATAGATACCCCAGGAGCCTATCCAGGTATAGAGGCAGAAGAACGCGGGCAGGCAGAGGCCATAGCAAGAAATCTGATAGAGATGGCTCAGCTCAAAGTACCTATCGTATGTTATATCATAGGTGAAGGTGCTTCAGGAGGGGCTTTAGGCATAGGACTTGGTGATAAAGTATTTATGCTGGAAAACACCTGGTATTCCGTGATATCTCCAGAATCATGTTCCTCTATCCTCTGGAGAAGTTGGGATTTTAAAGAACAAGCCGCGGAAGCACTCAAGCTTACACCAGATCATATGCTCAATTTTGGCTTGATAGATGATATTATCAAAGAGCCGCTTGGTGGTGCACACCAGGAGCCTGATAAGATGGTCAAGAATCTGAGAAGTCATATGAAAAAAGAGATCGTTCAGCTGATGGATATGACACCGCAAAAGAGAGTCAAGGAGCGCATAGATAAATATGCCAAAATGGGTCAATTCAAAAAGACCAAAGCCAATTAGACCAAGGAATTTTTTCAATAAAAGCCAATTGCATGAACTATCCTCAATTCGAAGGCACCGGTGTGGCACTCATCACCCCTTTCAATAAAGATCTTAGTATAGACTTTGATGCATATAGCCGCATACTGGAACACGTCATCAATGAAAATATTGACTTTCTCGTTCCACTGGGCTCGACAGGAGAGACAGCCACCTTGAATGAGGATGAGGCCAGAAATATTTTGGATTTTGTTATTGATGCCAATGCCGGACGTAAACCTATACTTGCAGGTAATTTTGGGGGTAACAATACCAAAGAACTCGTCAAGAAAATATCCCATTACAATTTTGATGGGATAGATGGCATATTGTCTTCCAGTCCAGCCTACGTTAAGCCTAATCAGGAAGGCATCTATAGTCACTATATGGCACTGGCCGAAGTATCACCAGTCCCTATCATGCTTTATAATGTACCTGGTAGAACCAAGTCCAACATAGAATGGGACACTGTAATCAGATTAGCTAATGATTCTGATAAGTTTATTGGTATCAAAGAAGCCTCAGGTGATTTAATTCAAGCTACCAGAATTATCAAAAACAGACCAGAAGGATTTATCGTCACCTCAGGAGATGACGAGGTGGCGCTGCCTATGATTGCAGCTGGAGGAGAAGGTGTCATATCTGTGATAGCCAATGCCTATCCTGGATACTTTTCTGAAATGACAAGATACGTCCGAGGCGGCCAACTTAAGGAAGCTAGATCATATAATTTTGAAATATATGATTTACATAAATGGCTTTATATAGAAGGCAATCCTGTAGGCATAAAGTCGGCGATGAAAATTCTGGGATTCTGCGAAAATCATGTAAGACTGCCTTTGCATAAAATGTCTGATGATAACTATGCAGAATTGAAGGCAAGTATATCAGAGATTAAAACCTTCAATCTTAATCTCCATTTGACTAGTTAAAGACAGAATCAGGATAACCACTTTATCATCTGCCACACATTATTAGAATCCAACCTAAGTCTCAGTAGGTTAGTATTGACATTATACCGCTATAGTGCTCCAATGAAATAATTTATAGTTATTTTCAAGTCATAACTGCACCTCGTTTGACTAGAGTTATTCTGATATTATCTTTTCTTGTCATATGCACCCACTCATGGGGTGGCAGAACACCTGCAGTATCAGGGCCCTGTGACCTTATCCTTAGTGTCCCTACAGACCAGCATATCTGCGATGCCAATGATTTTGACTTTTGTGGCATTATAAATACAACTTATCCTGAAGTGGAATTCGAGTGGTTATTGAATGGTAATCCAAGAAACTTAGACTTGTGTGATGAGGTGGATATATCAGAGACGACCACTTTTACACTTATGGTGACTGCCACGAATGATGTGAATCTTATTCAAAACGGAGATTTTGCAAATGGAGACGATGGTAGTTTCACAACAGACTATTTTCCAGGCCAAGGCAATTGTAACCATGGCGCAGGATTCCTTGGGTGTGAAGGCGCCTACAATGTGCTAGATGACCCTAGTCTCGGTCATACTAATTTTGCAGCCTGTGATGATCAGTCTGGTGATGGGAATATGATGGTTATCAATGGTGCAGAGAATTTCCAAGAAATATGGTGTCAGGACGTATGTGTAGACCCTGAAGCCAGTTATAATTTTTCTGCTTGGGCTGCTTCAGTCAATCCAGCTAGTCCTGCACGATTACAGTTTTCTATAGACGGCAATCTTATAGGAACCAGATTTGACCTGAGCAGTGCCAATTGTTCATGGGAGAACTTCGAAGCAGAATGGCAAGCAAATGGAGAAACTACTGTAAGAATCTGTGTAACTAATCAAAATACGACAGATGAAGGCAATGACTTTGCATTAGATGAAATTGAATTTGTTCAAGTCTGTCACGCAGAGGAATCATTTGAAGTGACAGTGTCAGATTTAGACTTTGATATAGACAGGCCAGATGAGTTGACTTGCGAGTTTAATTCTACAGTAATCGAGCTTGATATATTTACGCAATTTGACATAGATGATATCATATGGGACACAAGGGAAGGAAATATCGTAGATGAACTCAATAGAGGCCAACGGATAATCGTAGACGCTGCTGGATTGTACTCAGTGACGATTATAGATGAGTTTGGTTGTGAGTTTGAAGATGACGTGATTGTGGAGTCAGAAATCGAAGAACCTATATTAGAAATAATGGCATTGGACACCTTGGACTGCCAGACGAATAGTATAGAACTCTTAGCCACAACAAATGTTCGGGATGAAGAATTTGAATGGTCAGATGAGAATGGAAATTTCCTAGGTGATGAGAATATGATTTCCGTCATCGCTGGGGGCACATATACAGTAACGGTTACTGATGATGATAATGGTTGTACGAATACAGCTGAGATTCAAATAGCTGGAGATTTTTCTCCGCCACCATTAGATCTAAGATTAAGCAACCGATTGGATTGTAATAATAGTAATGCGATAATCAGCACGTCTAGTCCTCATGATTCTATAGTCTGGGTTTCCTTACAATCTGGACCCTTGTCTACTACTGATGATTCGTTGGTGGTAATTACACCAGGGACTTATATAGCACAATTGGTTCAAGGTGCCTGCTCCTCTGCGGACACCATTTCTGTACAAGAAATATTACCTGACTTCCAGTACAGCATAGATAATGATACAGACATACTGACTTGCTCAGATTCTATAGCCCAAGTCTCTCTCAATGTTGACCCTAATCTTTTTAGAATTAATTGGACAGGAATAGCGTCAGGATTCGGTGACAATAGCAATGTGTCTATCACATCACCGGGTACCTATACATTCAATCTATTAGATTCACTAGGCTGTGTGACCACAGACAGCGTAATTATATCAGAGAATAGGACATTTCCTCTGGTAGAAGAAAATGCGACTTCCATAGAGTGCAACAATCCAATCGCTACAATTAGTCTCACAGTTACTAATAACGTCCCTATAGATTCAGTAAGTTGGGTATTGCCTAATGGTACTCTAGTGACAGGTGATACAGAAATTAATGTGGTAGAGACAGGCATGGTTTTCTTTACTGTGACTAATGGTGAGACCGGGTGTACTACAAGCAGAAGCCTAGAGGTCATTTCTAATCAGTCTATACCTGACTTAAGCTTATCAGCAGACACCCTTTCGTGCACCAATCCATTGGCAACTTTGGCGGCAAGCAGTAGCTCTAATATAGTCAGCTATACATGGACGTTACCAGATGGCACTCAGCAAAACGGTGATATCATATCATCCAATCAGGCAGGAACACACCAGGTGATTGCTATTGATGACCTCGGCTGTGAAGCTAGTATGTCGATAGAACTGGCTGAAGATTCTGATGCCCCTACTCTTAATCAGATAGATAACATAATCCTTAATTGCCTACAGCCAGATACCATCTTACTAGCTGATGCAGAACCAGGTGTAACCATAGAATGGATAACGCCATCTGGTGCTCTTGCAGATGCGGAGTTGACTATTTCTGAGAGAGGAAATTACACCTTGGTGGCTACAAATGCAACCGGCTGCCAGAGCAGAGTGGGTTTTGAAGTAACCGAAGATGTTGCACCACCTGTAGTAGAGATAATTACAGATTCTTTAGATTGTGAGCGACCACTCATTTCACCTATAGTAACTGAAATTTCTGGTTCACCAGTTAGTCAGATTATTTGGTCTCTTCCAGATGGCTCATTGATAGACTCCAGTAATTTTATGATATCTCAACCAGGTAATTATATGGCTGCCGTGACAGGAGAGAATGGCTGTCTATCTAATTTTGGATTTGAAGTAGGAGAAATTATTGTAGACGTTGATTTTGAATTAATGGCGACGCCTATTGACTGCAATACAACAGAAAGTACGATTACCCTGGTATCCAACTCACAAGACATTAGCACAATAGAATTCTTTGCAGAAAACGAACTTATTGGCACCGGCAGTCAAATCATCATAGAAGAAGGCCAATTAATTACAGCGATTATAACGGATAGGTGTAATGTAGAACAAACGAGCACTATTTCACCAGCGGTGGACACGAGCCAGGCTGATCTTATAGTGATGGCAAATCCACTTGGCTGTCAGGTAAGCGGCATTAATCTTGAAATATCTTCAAATGCACCAATCCAAGATATACAGGTATTCAATTCCAACAATGAATTGATTGGCGATGAATTTGTATTAGTAACACTTCCAGGTAGATACACTGTAGAAGCAACAGGAGAGAATGGATGCATCGCGACAACTGAAGTCGTTGTTACGGAGGATAATGCGGTTATTGATTTTACCACTTCTCCGATAACGTTAGATTGCAATAATACGATTTCGATAGTAGAGATTACCAGCAATGATATATTTGATTTCGTGATATTATCAGATAGCAATGGAGATTTTGTTGCGGAAGCGGACTTCGGAGATGACTTAGTGGTTACTGATCCTGGCAATTATGTACTCACTGTCTTTAATATCAACGGCTGTCCATCAGAGCAAACACTGGTTGTCGATATAGATGATGCAGAAGTCGATTTTGACCTAACAGCGTCTCTCATTGATTGTAATAGTATGCAATCTACTGTAAACATACTGACCAATGATATTTTCAGTTCTGTTCTCGTCCTCGACCAAGATGGAAATGAAATTATTACAGCTGACTTTACACAATCTGTATTTCTTGACGAACCTGGTGATTACACTTTTATAGTAGAAAATATCAATGGCTGCATGTCCATGGACATAATTACAATAGACAGAGACACAAGCACAATAGAATTCTCGCTAGAGGGCGGCACATTGACTTGCAACCAAACTTCGGTCACTATAGACATCAATACAACTCAAAGTTTTACGTCAGGATTATACACTACGCCTTCTCTAGAAGAATTTCCTATTAATGGAGATATTATCGCGGACTTACCTGGCACATATACAGTAGCGTTGACTACAGAGAATGGCTGCACCAGTCTTCGCAATATTGATGTTACTCAAAATGAAGATATACCTGAATTAATTCTCTTTTCTACAGAGATATTAGATTGTGAAGGAAATGGACAGATTAATGATTTCACTATCTCAGGTGGTTTGAGTCCTTATGAGCTCAGACTAGATGGTCAGGTTGTTCCACAGAATAATATAATTTCCGTTGCTGGCATCGGAGTTCACGATGTGCTCATCACAGATGCGAATGGTTGTCAGTTGGACACCAGTTTTGTTTTGGAACCTTTAGATCCTATTAGCATAAGCACTATCCCTGAGATTTCAATATTGCTTGGCGAGGAGGCGCAATTGTCTGTGGAATCAGAATCTGCTATAGACAATCTTTCATTTGAGTGGTCTCCTGCTACTGATTTATCTTGTAGCAATTGTCCTAATCCGATTTTCTCTGGATTATCATCATCCTTCTACACAGTCACTGCCACCAATAGTTTGGGTTGCCTAGCTGTAGCTGAAGTGAATATTATAGTGGAGAGAGAAGTGACGATTTACATCCCTAACGTTATAAATATATCTGGAGGCAATTCTGACAATAACAGATTTACTGTATTCACCGGAGAAAATGATATTAATCAAGTCCAAGCGCTAAGAATTTATGACAGGTGGGGTAATCAGGTTTTTATCAATGAAAACTTCCAGCCCAATAACCTATCAGATGGTTGGGATGGACGATTCAATAATCAAGAGGTTAATCCTGGTGTATTTGCATATATGACAGTCATAGAGTATTTGGATGGGACCACTGAAATTTTTGCTGGAGACCTAACGGTAATCAGATAAATTTATCTGCCCTTTATTCGCTTAAAAAGTAAAGCAAACATATCATTCACATCATCTTCATCTGGCCCTCCTACTGACTTAAGCATTTCATATTGGCCATCTGCTTGCTTCTCTACTAGAAATCTGAATATAAAATCATTCTCACCTCCTGTACCTATAAATGTCCCATACCTCAAATCATTGACTTGAAGATTACCATCGGCTCTTCGAATGACATTGTAGAAATTATTACTGAACCATCGCAAGGTATTTATCGTAGCGTCATTTTCCGCATCCCCCAATAAGTCATGTTGTTTTTCTATTCTTTTAAACGTTATAGGAGAGGTGTCAAACACAGAATATTGAGCAATATAGAAGGCGGCTTCCGACTCCGCTGTCATGTTCCAGAGGAAGTTATTAAATATGGTAGGCCCAGTCACATATCTGGAATAGGTGATGCCCTGTTCAGCCATTTGTCTTTCAAATATCTTACTCACCTTGTTTTGATGCCACATAGTGAAGACTAGATAACCACAACTAATGACTAGACCAATGGTCGCCCACCTTTTCCTTATCGCAGTGGTTCTCTCATATCTGGCAGCCATCACCAAGCAAAAGATAAATGGAATAGTGTAGAATAATGGGTCGGCTACTGAAATGGATCCTATAGCTGCTCTGTAATTAGAGAATGGTAAAAACAACTGTGTGCCATACATCGTAAATGTATCTAGTAAGGCATGCGTGAAGAAGGCTAAGAAAAACATCCATTGCCAGGACCTCAATGAAGGGTTATCCACTAATTCCTTTGTCCCATCAGAGCACCATCTTAGAATGGTGAATATTATCCCCGCCACGACTATTGCTAATCCAGCGACTATATTCGGATGCCAGTCATTGCCAAAAATGAAGTAAACTATACTTATGGGTATACAGCTCAAAAATAGACTCAGGACGACCCTAAGAAAGCTGGTGGCATACTGGCTTTCATATAACCGATAAATGAGCCAGCCAAAACCCAAACCAAATAAAACTGCAAATAAAATACTGTGAGATATACCTCTGTGAAAGGCCAAGCTCTGGATTTCAGTCATAAAAGGCTTAGTGATAACATCTAAGTCTGGAATTGTGCCTCCTACAGCGCCCCAGAACATGGCTTTATTGCCTAACTTTCTTCCAAGTACTATCTCCCCTATTGCTGCTCCTAAAGTTATCTGTGAAACTGAATCCATTTAGACTTCCTGTCGATTTATGTTTAAAGTTTTGAGCGCTTGCTTTGAGGCCATTTGCTCTGCGGACTTCTTGTTGAAATCTTCTGCTGTAGCCACATGATTTCCATCAAGAAAAACAGAAATCCTGAATCTATCCCTTTTATCTTGTTTGTACTTGCTAACCAGCTTGTAAGCAATTAGTTTACTCTCCTTCTGGCCCCACTCCAGCAGCTGACTCTTGTAATTATCATCACTCGATTCCAGTTCATGCATATCCAAATACTTCATAAGGATTTTGGATATCACATAATTCCGAGTCTTTTCATATCCATATTCGATATATAATGCACCGACCATCGCTTCGAAGGCGTTGCCCAGCATGGAGTAACTCATTTTACCTTGTGTATACTTGGTAAGAATAATATCTATACCCATGTTTTCTGCGACCTTATTCAGTGTTTTACGCTTTACGATTTTGGAGCGCATTTTAGTTAGAAATCCTTCGTTTCTGCCAGGATATTTCTTGTACAGATATTCAGCAACTATTGTTGATAATACAGAGTCACCGAGATATTCTAGGCGCTCGTTATTGTACGATTTGATTGTTTTCGCAGATGCATTGTTCATGGATTTATGAAAAAATGCCAACTTAAACAGCCGCATATTATCAGGTACAAATCCAAGAACGGATTTCAATTTTCTGGCAAGGTCCTTTTCAGGTGAAATGTAGTAATGGTAAAATCTTCTGATCAAAATTCTTGATTATCACTGTTGTGTTTATCCAACAACGGATATGATTGTCATGCTTTTTTGAAAACAATCGATGAATTATGACCTCCAAAACCAAAAGTATTGCTCAGTGCAAAATTGACTTGCCTTTTCTGAGCTTTATTAAATGTAAAATTAATCCTTTCGTCGAAAGCAGGGTCATGAGTGACGTGATTTATTGTAGGTGGTATCATGTCATTTGTAATAGCTGCAATACAGGCGACAGCTTCTACAGCTCCAGCTGCACCAAGCAAATGCCCAGTCATCGACTTTGTAGAACTGATATTCAAGTTATAAATGTGATCCCCGAATACCTTCATAATGGCTTTAGTCTCCGCTATATCACCTAATGGCGTGGAGGTCCCATGTACATTGATGTATTCTATACTAGACGGAGGTATACCAGCTTCATCCAGAGCCCCTTGCATAACTTCCATAGCACCTAAGCCTTCTGGATGCGGGGCTGTAAGGTGATACGCATCCGCAGTGGAAGCAGCACCCACTATTTCTGCATATATATTAGCGCCACGAGCTTTAGCGTGCTCATACTCTTCTAGGATGAGTGCTGCACCGCCTTCTCCTAATACAAAACCATCTCTATCCTTATCAAAGGGTCTGGAAGCACTTAATGGATCATCATTTCTCTTAGACAAGGCCTTCATAGCGGCGAATCCACCTATACTGGCTTTAGTGACAGAGGCTTCACTACCTCCTGTAATCATGACATCCGTTTTTCCTAATCTGATCAGGTCAAATGCATTAGATATCGATTGTGTAGAAGAAGCGCAAGCTGATACTGTACAGTAATTAGGCCCTCTAAAGCCATATTTCATAGAGATATGGCCAGCCGCTATATCCAATATTAACTTGGGTATCATGAATGGGCTATACCGAGGCTTTCCCGCCTCCGTGGATTCTTCTATCTCTTTTTCTATGGTCTCAAAGCCTCCAATACCACTTGCCCAAATCACGCCTGCTCTTTTCAAGTCGATAGACTCTATATCCAATTTGGAATCCTCCATAGCTTCTTTAGCCACTATCATAGCGTATTGACTAAAAGAATCTAACCTCTTTATTTGCTTCCTATCAAAGTAGTCCTGTGGATTATATTCCTTGATTTCGGCAGCAATCTTTGATCTGAAGTGCTCCGTATCAAATCTTGTTATAGGTCCTGCACCACTGGTACCCGCAAATAAATTTTCTACATAGGTTGGGTAATCCTTGCCTATCGGGGTGAAAGCACCTACGCCTGTAACAACGACCCTTTTCATATAGTAATGATCAGTATTGACTAAATAAGTTTGTCGAAGATAAAAAAAGTCCACCAGTGGATACCAGTGGACTCAAATTGTTATCTTATGAGCTATATTTTAGCTCTTTGCATTTTCAAGATAAGAGATTGCATCACCAACAGTTCCGATTTTCTCGGCTTCTTCGTCTGGTATAGCAATATCGAATTCCTTTTCAAATTCCATGATAAGTTCCACAGTATCTAATGAATCTGCTCCTAAATCATTGGTGAAACTCGCTGCATTATTAATCTCTGACTCGTCTACTCCGAGTTTATCGACTATAATCTGTTTTACTTTGTCTGCAATATTTGACATAATATATGCTTTTATAAAAAAAATTGAGGCGCAAATAAAAGGATTTGATTTCTTCAAACCAAACCTAATTTGCAATTAAATAATCACTGTCACAGGTCTAGCTATTCGCTTAAAAGCCAAATTCATTGCTGTTCTTCTACTAAAAATAGCCATTCTCGCCTATAATCTATACACAAAGGATAGAATAATCAGTAAAGTTCCTGTGGAATAGGCCTATTGCTCTATCTTAGCCCACTTGATCAAAATTAATGCTCATTAAATCCAACTAGGTGTCGAAAATAAAAATAATAGACAGACAAAAGACCAAAATAGTAGCCACTATAGGTCCTGCAAGTAGTTCTAAGGAAAATCTATTAGATCTTATAAAGGCAGGGGCTGATGTTTTTAGGCTTAATTTTTCACATGGCACTCATGAAGACCACCTTTCTGTCATTAGACATATCTCAGAAATTATAGAAGAATACAATATTCCTGTGGGTATTCTTGCTGACTTGCAAGGTCCAAAGATTAGAGTTGGCGAAATAAAAGATGGAGAGATAAAGCTATCACAAGGAGATGTATTGACTTTCGTCTCCACCCCATGTGTAGGAACCATGAAAAGTATCTACATGAGTTATAAGGACTTCGCCAGTGATGTAAATGTAGGTGAGCGGGTTTTACTTGATGATGGAAAACTGGTTTTAGAAGTTGTAGACACCAATACTACTGATACTGTACAGCTGAAAGTACTTCATGGCAATAATATAAAATCTAACAAGGGAGTAAACCTGCCTGACACAAAGATATCGCAGCCCTCTCTTACGCCAAAAGATGTGAAAGATTTGGCCTTTATTCTCACACAACCTGTAAACTGGATAGCCCTGAGTTTTGTAAGAAAAGCCAAAGACATCACCGAACTCAAAAAAATAATCAAGGATAATAATCACTATGCCAAGGTCATAGCCAAAATAGAAAAACCAGAAGCTGTCAGCAATATCAAGTCTATTATAAAAGCTACTGACGCCATTATGGTCGCTCGTGGTGACCTTGGTGTAGAAGTGGCAATGGAAAAATTGCCTTCTATCCAAAAGGACATCATTAAGAGGTGCATCCAAAAAGCCAAGCCAGTAATAGTGGCTACGCAAATGATGGAGAGTATGATAGAGAATCCATCTCCTACCCGAGCTGAGATCACAGATGTGGCTAATGCAGTCTTGGATGGTGCTGATGCCGTCATGCTCAGTGGAGAGACTTCAGTAGGAAAACACCCACCACTAGTAGTGGAATCTATGAACAGAATCATAGCACAGGCAGAAAAGCATTATGAGCTGCTAAACAAACGGCCTAAACCGAATAAAGAATCGAAAACTTTCCATTCAGATACAATCTGCATAACGGCTTCCAAACTGGCAGAAGATATTAAGGCTAAAGCACTCATCGGCCTCACTGTCTCAGGATATACGGCCTTTAGAGTATCAAGCTACAGGCCCAAAACAAATATTTATATCTTCTCTTCGGTCAGACCTATGTTAGGTACTATGAACTTGATATGGGGAGTCAAAGCCTTTTTTTATGATGGCTTTAATTCCACAGATGAGACTATAGAGGACCTCCTCAAGATTTTAAAGCAGAAAAAACTGTTAAAAGAGGGAGATGTTGTCGTCAATACGGCATCAATGCCGTTACATAAGCGATTCATGACCAATACAGTGAAAATCACCGTCGTAGAATAGAAAAGCCTAATTTTGTGATTGGCTTTTGTGCATTTGAGCACAATATTGAAAATTATAAGCATTAGAATGAAACTGCAGCTTACTGGTTTCTCTACCAAGGGTATCCTCGTCATAAGTATATTATCTCTTACAATTTCCTCACTGATTGCACAGCCCGGCATATACAATGAATCTGATATAGAATTTCAGACCTTGTTCTTAGAAGCCCAGTATGAAAAATATCAAGGAAATACGGACAAACAAGCTGAATTACTTCAAGAAATCATAAAGAGAGACAAGAAAAGTCATGCAGCGTACTATGAACTCGCAAGACTTTATCTCAAAACTGGAGATCTTGAATTAGCCCAAAAAAATGCTGACAAGGCCCATCTAATTCAACCTAACAATGAATATTACTTGCTGATACTCTCGGAAGTGATGGAGAAGAGCAACCAGCATGGCAAAGCAGTCCTAGCCTACGAAAAACTCAAGCAACTCAACCCACAAAACCCTACGATATACCATAAGTTGGCGCAGCTCCATCTGCACGAAAACATGCCAGACAAGGCAGTGCAAAATCTTGAGTTGCTACAAAAAAATCAGGGTGTAGATGAGGAGACCTCCCGTAGAATATTTGAGATCTATAAAAATACGGGCAACGAAAAGAAAGCGGTTCAAACACTGGAAAGACTAGTTGACGCTTATCCTGATAACACTAGATTAATGCACAATCTAGCAAATTATCATCTGGAGACTGGAAACGAAAAAGGCGCAAAACAAGTCTACCAAAAAATCTTGACCATAGACCCTAATGATTCCGCAGCTACAATCGCCGCTATAAAAGACAAACAATCTAATCCCACTGGTGGAGGAGATAATGCGCTTCTCGCATTGGAGCCAATGATTACCAATATGAATCTACCTCTAGATGATAAACTCAAGGAATTGATTCCATATCTGACAACCATAAAGAAAGGAGATGCAACAACTGGCACCTTAGCATCCATGAGCCAGAAATTGGTAAGCTTGTATCCGGACGACGCCAAAGTCTATTCGATGAACGGAGATATAAATTTCTACCAAGGGAAGTATACAGAATCGGAAAAGGACTACGAGAAAGCTATAACCATCGACGATAGAAAATACACCCTATGGTCTCAGTACATGCAAAACTTATGGGAACTAGAGAAAATAGCTAAACTCGTAGAAATCTCAGAAGAGGCCATTGACTTGTATCCAAATAAAGTATCGGCTTTCTTGTTCCATGCGCTATCCCAGACAGACAAATCTGTCGCGAAAGATATGTTGCAAGAGGCCAGTTTCATCGCTGGTAAAAACCCTTCTCTTGTGAGTAGCGTCAGTATCGTCTCTCAATGGTTAGATATCAATAATGCCAATAAAAAAGAGATTAAAGCTATAGATCTTAATGCTTTGGCAGAGCCTATCTATTTTGAGTTAGCCGGAGATTTGTATGCAAGTATCGATGATAATAATATGGCAAAGAAACTTTGGGACAAGGCCATAGACTTAGGCTCAAGTGAAAATCGTATCTCGAAAAAAATCAATAGTAACTGATGAAAAAATTCAGGAGTGATATATCAATAAAGCTTCTCCTGATTATGGTAGTCTGTCTATCAGGGTTTACTTCTTGTAAATCAAAGAAAAACCTTCAAAACGTAAATTCAGAAGGAACGTTATCGAAGAATGAAGCACTGGCTCGTTTCTTATCCCCACCCCATTATTCTTTTTATTCAGCTAAGGCTAAACTCAGAGCTACCTCTACTTATGGTACTGATAAAGGCACCTTGTACATTAGAAGCATACCAGATAGCGTTATTTGGATGTCTGTAAAGAGATTGAGCATAGAAGGAGGTAGAATATTAATCACGCGGGATAGTGTCACTTTTATTAACAGATTAGAAAAATCATATAGCAAATTATCACTAGAAGAAATAGGTACTAGATATGGCATAGCAGCTGATTTCCGATATATCCAAAATGTCATTCTGGGATTTAATCCAACAGTTCTTGATAGTGAAATCACAGACTATGTAGAGCATGAAAATGTATATACCTTAAGTACGATGCTTAATGATATCTACCATGAATTTGATTTGGAGAAAAATCATGGAAATACAGTTAGTGGCAGATTCAATGAAAGATTTCATGCAGATGGGAAATGGGAATTCGACGATTTTCGAAGTTTAGCTGACACGGCAATCCCTTTCAAGCGAAATTACCACATCCAATCAGGAGAGATTCGTGACCTACATATAAACATAGACTTTTCAGATATCGAGCTGAATAACCCTAAAGAGATAAGATTTAGCGTACCCAATCACTACGATAAGATAGATTTTTAGCCTGTAATCCCAATTTAGTCCTAGCAACTGAAGTTTTTTAGCAGTTTCATTTGGAGTCTAAAGGATATATCTTTCCTTTACATATTACAGAATAAGATTATATCTAAATGATAAGAAGCTTTTCAAAGTATCCTGCGAGTGCATTGTTGGTTCTAATCATAGGACTTCCCATAACTTTAATTGCTCAGCAACAAAATAGAGCACAACTCAATGCAGAACGCCTCCGCATTAATGAGGAAATAGAAACTACAGAGAATCTGTTGAATTTAGCTTCTGATACTAAAGCTACTACCCTATCCAAAATAAATGCACTTGAACTCCAGATAGACGCCAGAACTAGACTCATAGAAAACATGAGGAATGAAGCGTTAGTCATAGAAGAAAGTAAGAAAAGTAATATCGTAGAGAAACAGCAGGTGGATGCAGCAAGTGAAGAACTGAGCGAAGAATATTATGAAATCCTAAGAATTCAATATCGAAATAAGCTTCTCAAAGGCGATAGAAGATTGTTAGCCAACAGTACTGACCTAAGGACTTATCTTACCAAACATAGATATCTAGAGATATATAAAGATCTAGTAAAATATAAAGCCAATGACTTAACAGATATGTATGCTCAATCATCAGATTATTCAGAATCAATCTCTACACTTACAAAGTCCCAAGAAGAACTTATAACAGAACAGATTGATGAGAAATTACAATTAGAAGAGGAGATGGAGAGATTGATATCTAGTGCTAAAAACATGACCGTAGAAGAGCAATCTATGAAACAGAAATTGGACAATCAGCACCGAGAAAGAGAAGAATATAACCAAGCCATAGAAGCCCTACTCATCAGTTCATTAAAAAATCAAACCTTAAATAACAATCAAATAAACTCAGCTAAATCTACTGATGCTTCCACACTGGCAGAAATCTTAGACATAGAAAGAAAGAAAGGTTTTCTCCCTTATCCAGTATCTGATTATACGGTTACCAAAATATTTGGATTGCAGCCGCATGCCGATATCCCTGGAATCAATATAGACAATAAAGGTCTAGACCTGGCAACTAATAACTTACAAGTCAATGCAATTTACAAGGGTGTGGTCACGGGAATATCTGAAGTGTCAGCGAATAATATCGCTGTCATAATAAATCACGGTGGAGATTATTACTCTGCATACTCAGGACTCAACAAAGTGCAGGTATCAAAAGGAGTTAATGTGTCTACTGGACAAAGCCTTGGGTTGCTCCATCCCACAGCAAATGGAACTGGAAACTTGCATTTTGAGTTTTACAAAGGCAGACAAAGAATGAATCCAAAGCATTGGCTGAAGAACAACTAATTTTACACTTCAAATAATCCACTATGAGTGATCACTGGAAAATAGGAAAGGAAAAGAAAAAGGGTATAAAGCGGGAGATAGAGAAAGCTGTCCTTGTAGGGGTTATCTCAGACTACCAGACAGAAGAACAAGTCAAAGAATATCTGGATGAGTTAGAATTTCTTGCCATGACTGCCGGGGCAGAGACTGTAGGTGTTTTTACCCAGAAAATGAAAGGACCTAATGTTAGGACTTACGTAGGCAAAGGTAAAGTAGAGGAGATTCTGGAGTACTGTGAACGTAAAGACGTAGAACTTGTGATTTTTGATGATGATCTTACAGGTAAGCAAACCAATATTCTAGAAGAAAAACTCAAGCGAAAGATCATCGACAGGTCATCATTGATACTCGATATCTTCGCAAGCAGGGCACAAACGGCTCAGGCCAAAACACAGGTAGAACTGGCACAAATGCAGTACCTCCTACCTAGGCTTAGAGGCCTCTGGACTCACCTCGAAAGACAACGTGGAGGAATAGGGATGAGAGGTCCGGGAGAGATGGAGATAGAAACGGATAGAAGGATTATTAGGGATAAAATCTCTAAACTCAAGGATCGGCTTAAGAAAATAGACCAGCAGAATTCTACACAGCGGAAGAATAGAGGGCAGATGATAAGAGTATCCCTAGTCGGGTACACCAATGCGGGCAAATCCACAATAATGAACATCCTTTCCAAGTCGGAAGTATTTGCAGAGAATAAGCTTTTTGCTACACTGGATACGACTGTCAGAAAAGTTGTCTTTGGCAGCATGCCTTTCCTCTTATCAGATACAGTAGGATTTATCAGGAAATTGCCACATCACTTGGTAGAAAGCTTTAAGTCCACACTGGATGAAGTTAGGGAAAGTGATATCCTAGTACATGTAGTAGACTTAGCGCATCCTCAGTATGAAGACCATATAAAGACCGTCAACCTCACACTCAAAAGCTTAGACTGTGCTGAAAAAACAACCTTAATGGTTTTCAATAAGTTAGACTTGTATCGAGAAAGAACCTTTGATGACTTATTAGATCAGGAGACCAAAGATGACATCTTGAAGGAAACAAGAAAACGCCTGACGAATACCTATGCTGCAGATTCCATATTCATCTCAGCTAAAGAAAAAGAAAACATTAGTTTATTTAGGTCCAAACTAGAGGAAATGATAAAAGAGCTCTACGAAGTAAGGTATCCTTACGTCGCAAAGAGTTGGAGATAATAAACTAAGTTTATTTCCTACTCAGGTTCGAAACCAAGTATGATATTGAACTGACCAAATCCTCCAAAGTTTGGAGAAAGTGGATCCTTATCAAAACCCCATCCGTAGTCAAATCCTAATAGTCCAAACATCGGTAAGAAGACTCTTACACCAAACCCTGCTGATCGCTGAAGGTCAAATGGATTAAAGTCTGCAATTCGTCCCCATGTATTTCCACCCTGTAAGAAAGTGTGTATATAGATTGCTGAATTCGGATTAGTAGAAATAGGATATCGCAACTCTACAGTAAACTTGTCAAAGACGGCACCACCACCATTATCATTCTCTCTGAAGTCCATCTGCTGATACCCTCTCAAACTTAGGATATCCTTTCCTGTAATACCTACCGACTGATTATTAAGACCATCACCACCTAGCTCAAATCTTTCGAATGGAGAAATGCCTATGTCGCTATTATAAGATCCTAAGAACCCTAATTTCAGATTTGTAGCTATGACAAACTTGCCTACGATATTAAAGTACCACTCTGCGTCCAATCGCCATTTGTGATATTCCAGAAATTCAAATCTGTTAGAAAGAATTTCTCTCTCTCTAAGTGCATCAATCTCAGTCTCTGTTGGAGGATTTCCAGGTCCTCTTTCAATAGTGTATCTCTTACAATTTCATCAAATTGTTCCTGATTCGGTGAGAAATCGACATTATTCTTTCTAAAGAGTGAATAAGGTGGCGTCAACTGTACAGAAAGAGATATTCTAGATCCTCTACGTGGATAGATGGGGTCTGCCACTGAACTTCTGGTAATCGTCTGATTAATACTGAAGTTCTTGAAATCACCATCTGTCACATTTATAGGACGACCATCCGCTCCTACAACGAAAAATCTCCCGAATGCATAATTATCCAAACTGATGAATTCAGTAGTCAGCGTTGTATTGATACTGAAGAAATCATCAGGCCATTTTAGTTGTGTCCCTACCCCAGCAAACAATCTGGTAATCTTCAAAATACCTTGATTAGATATTTCTTGGTCAAAGGCTGAATGCACAGCTCCAACTGTAAATGACGTCGGTTTCTTGCCCCCAAGCCAAGGCTCAGTAAATGACAAATTATATGATCTGAAGAATCGACTATTGGATTGCGCTCTGACAGAAAGTCTCTGTCCATCACCCTGTGGCAACGGACTCCAAGTAGACTTATCCTTTATATTTCCTAACGAAAAGTTATTGAAGGTCATACCTAGTGTGCCTATCACACCCCCTGCTTGTCCACCATAGCCGGCAGATAACTCCAGCTGATCAGATGGTCTTTCTTCCAAATTATAGTGAATGTCTACAGTCCCATTTTGCTGATTGGGTCTTGGTTGGATGTCCATCGTTTCGGGATTAAAGTATCCTAGATTAGACAGTGATCTCTGCGATCTTATAATCTGAGTTCTGCTAAACTTACTCCCTGGTGTCGTTCTCAGCTCCCTTCTTATCACGTGCTCATGCGTCCTGTCATTACCTGTTATGACGACATTGTCTATAGTCGCTTGTGGCCCTTCATAAATCTGCATTTCCAAATCAATCGCATTATCAGAAACGGCGACTTCTACAGGATCTACATTAAAAAATAAGTAACCATCATCTAGATATAAGGACGATACATCCTGACCATCCAAGCTGAATGATAACTGATTCTGTAACGTCTCTGGATTATAGACATCCCCCGGTTTGATACCCAAAACTCGTCCTAATTGTTCCTCTGTGTACTTTGAATTACCCTTCCACGATATATCTCTGAAAAAGTACTGGTCACCTTCATCTATAGTCAAAAACATGATTAGATTCCCATCAGATTTTCTGACTATAGAATCATTAGAGATGACAGCATCTCTGTATCCATTACTATTATAGAATGCAATTATATTCTCCTTATCAGCTTTAAAATCAGAGGCTACATACTTGGATTTTTTAAATATTGTCCCAATCTCTTTTGTATCCTTCATCTTACGCTTCAACTTCTTATCCGAGAATTTTCTATTTCCCAGGATGACGATGTCACTAATTTTGACACGTTCTTTCTTGTCTACCTCAAAAATCAGTCTTACGCCATTATCCTTTAGTTCATCTTTGACTTCTTTGATTCTAACCTTTGCATCTAAGAATCCCTTCTCTTTATAATCCTGTTCTAGTTTCTGGATTGTTAAATCTTTAAGGTCATCCGTAACGATTGACCCCTTGATAAGAATGTCATCTATAATGTCTGTGAGATCAGGATGTTTGGTTTTTTTCTCACCTACTATACTGTATCTAGAAAGTGTAGGTCTCTCTGTGAGAATAATCTCTAGAAATATCAATTCATCCTCTACCTTGTTTTGGATAATCTGAACATCTTCGAAGAGCTTAAGCTTCCATAGCGCTTTTATGGCTTTAGGGATGTCATCTCCAGGAATTGTTATCCGCTTGCCTTCACGCAGTCCAGCAATAGATTTTATAGCATTACGGTCCCTGTTTACAGCTCCTGTAATGGTGATATCAGCAATATTGTACTCGTTCTTGCCAGAGTAGTCATAGACTGGTAATTCTACCTGAGCATATAAACCAGTACTGAATATGCTTATAAGAAACAGCGTTTTAAGAAATGGAGACCTCATCAAGGAATGATATTTACTGACAAATAACAAAAATAGGTTTTTAATAACCATGACTTCAAAAGAATGTAATTCTAAGGGGATTAGTACCGCCCTTATTTTCTTTAACGATAATTTAAAGCGAAATAGTCACTTCAGATGTCGGCTGAAGCCTATTAGACTCCTTATTGGACTTGCTCTGAAGTCTTACCAAATCGTCTTTCTCTTCTCTGATAATCCAATATCGCCTGATATAGCTCACTTTCACCGAAATCAGGCCAGAATATATTAGTAAAATAGAACTCTGTGTAGGCAATCTGCCATAACAGATAATTACTCACTCTATGCTCTCCACTTGTCCGGATAAGTAACTCTGGGTCTGGTATATCCTTGGTCGTCAGATGTGCAGAAATCAATGCTTCATTTATGTCCTCCTGCTGTAAAATACCAGATGTTATCTTCTCTGAAATCTCTCGCATAGCATTCGTCATCTCCCATCTGGCACTATAATTCAGTGCCAGTGTCAAGGTCATCCTATCGTTATCCTTGGTTTTTGAGATACCATCCATTAGGGCTTTATACGTTGATTGGGGGAGTTTACTCAGGTCGCCTATCGCATTGAGCTTAATACCATTTTCATGCAGTGCTTTGATTTCCCGCTTTACAGTCTCTACCAATAAGGACATTAAGGCCGTAACTTCAGTGACTGGTCTGTTCCAATTCTCGGTAGAAAATGCATATAGGGTCACGTATTCCACACCAATCTTAGAGGCCGCTTCTGTGATTGTTCGCACCGACTTCACACCTGCACGATGGCCGAATATGCGCGGTTTGCCATTGCGCTTAGCCCACCGACCATTACCATCCATGATAATAGCGATATGCCTAGGCAGTCTATCTTTATCTATTTGGCTAGTAATGTTATCCATGTCGTTGGAGGATCATTGCGAAGAACAAAATAAATCATTTCCAAAGATTATTCGCCTGATAATCCCGTCCATATGGCATCTTTTATATGTTCTGTCCTATAAGAGAAGGATTCTGTCAGATAATATAACTTCATGAGAGTACACTTATTTACTTTACTTTTGGAAATAAGAGACTTACCTCACTTTTTTACAAAAATTTAGTCATGACAACAGTATCCAAGTTCATAACTCTCCTGCTAGCGCTTTCACTCTGCATCTCTTGTAAGACAGACCAATGTGCCTCTAAGGAAGATTTTCTACAAACCTTCGATGAGTTCAGCACCGAATTCGAATCAAATAGAACGGACTTAACGGATAGTGAAAATGCGGACTTTGAAAAGAGGTTTATGGATATTATAGAATCTTGCTACAAGAAGCATAGAGCAGACTTGACGCTGGAGGAAAGGCAAGAATTTTGGAAGCGTGGCCTTCGATATTATGTAACCACCTTTGATTTAGCTGATAAATCAAGCCTGACAGCTGCGTTGGACGACCCTTTCAATGTCTATGTCAAAGATGAAGTAATGGATGTCGTCAAGGAATCTGGATTCTCATATTTGACCTCATTGCAACAGGTTGTAGACATAGAATTACCAAAGTTGCTGGAGTTATTTTCTTCAGAAATCAGTAAGCTTAGCGATGAACTCCTAAATATATTCCAATAGGATTAATCTTCTAGATTTCTGTTATGTACACAATAGTGCTCACATTTATAACAGCATTTCTGATGACCTTTTTTGGCATTCCTACCATAATAAGGGTGGCTAAAAAAAATCATCTTATGGATCGTCCGGGCGAAAGGCGAGCACATTATGTTAGCACACCATCTCTAGGCGGCATTGGCATATTTGCAGGGACCGTCTTTGCGATTGTAATGTGGACACCCATTCACCAATTTACAGGTTTGCAGTACATCCTCTCAGCATTTTTTATAATCTTCTTAGTGGGTGCCAAAGACGACATCGACCCCATCTCCGTCAATAAAAAATTACTAGGCCAAATATTGGCTGCGTGCATCATAATCTTACTGGCAGACATCAGGATAACTAATCTATTTGGGATACTTGGTATAGGTACGCTACCCTACATACCTAGTCTGTGTTTTACTTTATTCTTCATGTTATTGGTGATTAATTCTTTCAATTTTATTGATGGCATTAACGGACTAGCAGGTAGTCTCGGAATACTGATCGCAGTCACCATAGGGACTTGGTTCTTTCAGGTAGACAGGATAGAAATGGCCACGATAGCATATGCCCTTTCTGGGGCTTTGATGGCTTTTCTCTATTATAATTACACGCCAGCTAAGATCTTTATGGGTGATACTGGCTCATTATTATTAGGTCTAATCGTCTCTATCCTATGTATTAATTGTCTAGAAGAACATCTTACGCTTTCTGACAGACATCCCTATGCTTTAGGCGCTCCTGCGGCTGTGATTATTGGTATTATTATTATCCCTGTTTTTGATGCGATTAGAGTATTGACTATGAGGATACTGAGTGGTAAAGCACCGCATAAAGCTGATAGGACTCATATTCATCACTTACTACTCCGAGCTAGGTTATCTCACATGCAAGCCACAGCCATACTCATTGCAGTCAATCTCTTCTTCATAGCGATTGTATTTCGTTATCAGCATATCGGTAATGTGCCGTTGATACTTCTAATCCTTTGTTTGGGTATGGTTCTCAACGTCGTTTTATTTATAATTTTAGTAGCAAGGAAAGAAGTCTTATCTCGACATAGAGCTAGGTAATTCTTTTTGTGTAGCAAAAGTTTCTTTTATATTTAATCATTCAATTATCCGATTATGAAGCATCTCATTACATACAGCTTACTTTTTATTAGTTTTTCCATCGCCGCACAATCTAATTGGGAAGGAATAATGGAAATGAACTCTGCCAGAAGTTTTTCAGCAGAAATCTATACGAAGAATGGCAATGACATGAATGCATGTATAGAGATAAATGGTGTTGCGCATCATGCGCTGGCCGCGGCAATAGTAAAAGATGCTAGTGGTATTGTAGATTTTATCCTCGGTAGAGACGATACTGACCTCTCAGTTATATGCAATGATTGGACTATCCTACAATACGGTATTAAATATGGAGATGAAGACTTAGTCAAAAGACTACTCCAAAGTGGCGCTAATCCCACACAAGAAAGTCTGAGTGGTCTCACACCGATTGACTTAGCTACCAAACTGGATAAGCCCGTTATTGTAGGTTACCTAAAAAGTCTCTCCAAATAATTTCTGTAACCCTGTCCAAATAACGACCCCTTGGCTTACCTATATGTATTTCTTGGTGGTGGAGCAGGCGCCATGGCCCGATATGCAATATCTACATGGATAGAAGTGCCAGAAAAAGGATTTCCTACTGCGACGTTATTAGCTAATATTATCAGTTGTGTCATCTTGGGTGCCCTCATGGGCATTGTGATTCAGAAAGGCCTTTCTAATCGTATGGTATGGTTTGCAATGACTGGGTTTTGCGGTGGCTTCAGCACCTTCTCTACCTTCTCAGCGGAATCTTATAGACTGTTGGAAGTGGGTGAGTACAAAACAGCTTTACTATACATTCTAGCCAGTCTAATCATTTGTTTGGTTTGCATACTGCTCGGTATAAAATTTGGTGCAGCGTTATCGAAATAAGCTTCATCATATTTGATTAGAATTAATTTGTATCCTTGCAGGACACTATTACTATTCTACATTGTATGCCTTCAAATAAATCCACTTCCCAGTATATAGACATCTTAGGAGCCAGAGAAAACAACCTCAAGGATATAGATGTAAAAATACCCAAGAACAAGCTGGTAGTCATTACTGGCCTAAGTGGGAGTGGAAAGTCATCTTTAGCATTTGATACCTTGTATGCAGAAGGACAGCGGAGATATATGGAAACCTTCTCTGCTTATGCCAGACAATTTCTGGGTAAAATGGAGCGACCAGATGTAGAGAAAATTGATGGTCTTAGTCCCGTCATTTCCATAGAACAGAAAACGACATCTTGGAATCCAAGATCTACAGTAGGGACCACAACAGAAATCTATGACTTCCTGAGGTTATTATATGCTCGTATCGGCAACGCCTATAGCTTCAATACGGGTAAGAAAATGGTTCAGTATTCTGATGTAGAAATTATAGAAAAGGTCCTTAAAGAACTTAAAAACAAAAAGATATGTATACTGGCTCCAGTCATCAGAGCTAGGAAAGGACACTACCGAGACCTATTCGAACAGACAAGAAAAAAGGGCTACACCAAAGTAAGAACCGATGGCAAAATTGTAGACCTCAGACCGGGACTCCAATTAGATAGATATAAGGTGCATGACATCGAAATTGTGGTTGATAGAATTAAGGTCAGTAAAGAAAAAAGAGAACGGATTACAGACTCCATCGAAATCGCTTTCAAACAAAGTCCTGACTTTATTCAGATTCTGAATGTAGACACAAATGAAATCAAAACATTCTCCAAGAG
>CAZIMH010000011.1:0-26174 GCA_964540155.1 uncultured Saprospiraceae bacterium | reverse complement strand
GAATTATAGATGCTGCACTCATCGCTCAGCAAAATTATCATGTAGTGGTGGATTGCATTAACTCTACAGGTGCCATTTCTATACCTCCATTGTTAGACCGACTTGGTGTAACATATGAATTATTGAATGGTGAGGTTAATGGAGAATTTGCACATGATCCTGAACCAATTCCTAAGAATTTGACTCAATTGTCTGATGCTATAAAACAGCGTAAAGCAAATTTGGGGATAGCAGTAGATCCTGATGTGGACCGACTGGTATTGGTCTGTGGAGATGGGAGTATGTTTAGTGAGGAATATACCATCGTCGCTGTCGCCGACTTTGTGCTCTCCAAATCCAAGGGCAATACAGTATCCAATCTTTCATCTTCTAGGGCTTTGGCTGATATTACAGAAAAGCATAGTGGTCAATATTATCCGTCTGCAGTCGGAGAGGTACATGTCGTCAATAAGATGAAAGAGGTATCTGCAGTAATTGGTGGTGAAGGAAATGGCGGCGTGATATATCCTGAACTTCACTATGGACGAGATGCTTTAGTCGGTATTGCTATGATTCTTAATCATCTTGCCGAGAAAGGACAAAGCCTTTTAGAATTGAAGAATTCTTATCCAATTTATCATATAGTCAAGGAAAAGATAACACTCGATGATGACACCCAGTCAGATATTATCATTGACAAGATAAATAATAACTATCTTGGTGAGAGAAGAAATACAATTGATGGACTGAAGATTGACTTCGCAGATGGATGGATTCATATAAGAAGTTCTAATACAGAACCAGTACTAAGACTCATTGCGGAATCATCTTCTAAAGAGCGCGCAACTTCAATGATTTCAGAAGTGCAGAAGATTATTAAAGAGATTAATTTAAACCAATAATAAGCATGTCAATATCTACTAAAACTCTGAAAGCGACTTCTTTACAAGCGCATTTTGCAAAATTTAGCAGAAACACGATAGGACAAGATACCTTCATCAATACACCATATGGATCTAAGAAGCTCATATATGCAGATTGGATAGCTAGTGGTAGAATGTTTAGCAGCATTGAGCAGAGGATGATGGAGGATATAGCACCGATGGTAGCTAATACGCATACTAATACTACCACAACAGGATCATCCATGACCCTGGCTTACAATAAGGCCAGAGAGATCATAAAGAAACATGTGAATGCCAATGACACAGATGTCCTAATATCTTCTGGTTCAGGGATGACCCGTGTCGTCAATAAATTTCAAAGAATTTTGGGATTGCGTATACATGAAACGTATCATAATGAAATTCCCTTAAATGATAAACCCTTGGTTATCTGCTCACACATGGAACATCATTCTAATCAGACCTCATGGTTAGAAACCATAGCGGATGTGGTGGTTTTAGATCCTTGTGAAGAAGGTCTCTTTGATTGTGGACAATTAGAGAAAGTCCTCATTGAGAATAAAGACCGTAAATTGAAAATTGCGGCTGTGACTTCTTGCAGTAACGTGACAGGCATTTTTACGCCTTATTATGATATAGCAGAGATGATGCACAAACATGGAGGACTGTGTTTTGTAGATTTTGCTTGCTCAGCTCCGTATATAAATATTGATATGCATCCGGTTGATAGACCTAATGCACATATCGATGCTATTTACTTTTCACCTCACAAATTTTTAGGTGGCCCAGGGAGCACCGGGATACTGATATTTGATCGAAGTCTATATCAGAATGAAATACCTGACAATCCGGGAGGAGGTACAGTTGACTGGACTAATCCATGGGGTGAGCATAAGTACCATGATGGCATTGAAGCTAGAGAGGATGGTGGTACGCCGGCATTCCTGCAGACTATACGGGTTGCGTTAAGTATACAACTGAAGGAGCAGATGGGAGTAGATAATATTAAAGCCAGAGAGCATGAAATGATAGAACTCATATGGCCGCACCTAGAGCAGATTCCAAACTTGCATATCCTTGCAGATAATATAAAAGATAGGCTCTCAGTAATCTCGTTTTACATCGATGATTTACATTATAATCTCGCAGTCAAATTACTCAATGATCGATTTGGAATCCAGACCAGAGGAGGTTGTTCATGTGCTGGGACCTATGGCCATTACTTGCTTCATGTAACCAAAGAATCTTCTAAATCAATTACGGATAATATAAATAGAGGGGATTGTTCACTGAAGCCTGGCTGGATTAGACTTTCCTTACATCCTATTATGACAGACAAAGAAATTCTGTTTATAGCAGAATGCATCAAAGGCCTAGCTGCCAATCATAAGGAGTGGGCAGAAGATTATGCTTATAATGGCATAACAAATGAGTTCGAACATAAAGTTACAGGTGTGCTTGAGGGTGAAATAATCAAAGATTGGTTTGATTTAAATCTTATTTGATGGAGGTATATTTTGATAATGCTTCTACTACCCCATTATTATCTGAGGTGCAGGAGGCCATGGTGAAGGTGATTCAGGAAAATTTTGGTAACCCTTCTTCTATCCATTTACAAGGAAGACGTTCACGAATTCTAGTAGAAGATGCAAGGAAAACAATTGCACAAGGTCTGAAAGCCTCTACTGGAGAGATATTTTTTACTTCTGGGGCAACTGAAGCAAATAATACAGTTTTACTAGGTGCAATAAATTCTCTAGGCGTTAAGAGAATTATCAGTACTGAAATCGAACATCACTGTATCCTTCATACATTGGACCATATAGAAAAAACTGGGAGTGCAGAGATTATCTTATTGCCAGTAGATAAATTAGGGCAGATAAATCTAGATAGTCTACAGCAAATTCTAGTTAGCAGCCCTATTAAAACACTTGTTTCCATTATGCATGGGAATAATGAGATAGGGTCTATAGCAGATATTGAGCGCATAGCAGCAATATGCAACACGGCTAATGCACTGTTTCACACTGATACGGCACAAACCATTGGCAAGATTCCTATAGATTTGGTGAGTACGCCTATTTCATTTCTCTGTGGTGCTTCACACAAATTCTTTGGACCCAAAGGCACAGGGTTTTTGTATGTTAATAGTGACAATCAGATCCAGCCCCTAATGCATGGTGGAGACCAAGAGCGGGGCATGCGCAGTGGAACAGAGAATATCTATGGGATTACTGGTATGGCAGTAGCGTTTGCAAAATCAATGGAAGAAATGGCTGAGAGAAAGACAAAGATTCTTGAGGTAAAGCGCTACTTCATAGACAGGCTTACCTCAGAATTACAAGATATAAAATTGAATAGTACTGATAATGGACTATATCATGTCCTAAGTGTATCATTTCCGCCTACCGACCGCTCTGATATGCTTATGATGAATCTCGACATTGCTGGAATTGCGGCATCGTCTGGAAGTGCATGTAGCTCAGGAGTAGAAAATGACTCTCATGTACTAAAAGCTATCGGACATGACCCCCGTCGTAAGACAGTTAGGTTCTCACTATCTCATTACAATACAAAAGAGGAGGTAGATTATGTCATGGAGCAACTTAAGAATATGACGCCTGCTATTGCCACCACGGAATGAGTTCTAATCATCTCTTATACATTTCGCGATGTCTAGATTTAGGTGGACTAGGACTCAATGATGTCAAGAAAAACCCTAATGTTGGTGCTTTACTTGTATATAATAACCACATAATAGGTGAAGGGTATCACCGTAAATATGGAGGCCCACACGCTGAGGTTAATGCCTTCAATAGCGTCTCCGAAAGTGATCAGCATCTTATAAAGAATGCAACCTTATATATTTCTCTCGAGCCATGTTGTATTCATGGCAAAACACCTCCCTGCACAGAAAGAATCATCAAAGAAGGTGTCAAGAAAGTGGTTATAGCAACCACTGATCCTAATAGTAAGATGAATGGAAAATCAATTACTATCCTTCAAAAAGCCGGTATAGAAGTAATCTCTGGATTAAATCTAGAAGGTGGACAAAAACTCATAGCGCCATTCTCTCAAACCCTTAAAGGAAGACCTTATATAATTCTCAAGTGGGCACAATCTACTGAAGGATATATCACAACCAAGGGCCAACAGGTCAAAATAAGTAACAAATACACAGATGTACTGACTCACAAGTGGCGCAGCCAAGTTGATGGTATTATGGTAGGACACAACACGGTTATGATAGATAATCCGAGATTAGATGTCAGACATATCAATGGCCGTAACCCCCAACCAATAATTATGACTAATAGTCCTGAACAATTACAATCCTCTTATCTGTTTGCTCAAGATACGAAGCCGCTCATCTTTGACTATTCCAATATTAATCTAATGATGACGGACCTTTTGGATAAGGGGATTTGTCGCCTTCTTGTGGAGGGAGGAGCTAGAACACATAAGTTCTTTATCAATGAGGGGCTATGGGATGAGGCTAGAATAATTAGAAGTCAGAAAAGAATAGCCAAAGGAATAAGGTCTGCTAAGCTTCATGGAAGACTTTATAAATCTCAAAAAGTCGCAGGTGACACAATCGACTATTTATATAGAAATCACTAACTGTTAAGGTTCATTTAATTAACTCTTATGTAAGGTCCATACAATGGATAATGTGGTTACATTCATGTTACTTTGATTTTAGATACGAAATAGTCGATGACAAAATTTCTTATAACATTATTACTGGCAGTTGCAGTTCAGATAAATATCTCTGCTCAGGAAGAGGTCAATTGGTTGACCTGGGAAGAAGCATTAGAACTTAACAAAACTGAAAGGAGAAAAATAATTGTAGACGTGGGTACATCTTGGTGTACATGGTGTAAGAAGATGGATGCAAGGACATACAAGAGGGAAAATATAGCCAAAGTAATCAATGAGAATTTCTACGCAGTTAGATTTGATGCTGAGACCAAAGAAGAGATTATCTTCAATAACAAGCTTTATTCATATGTTTCTTCATTCGGTAAGAAAGGATATCATGAGCTAGCAGAAGAGATTATGAATGGTAGAATGAGCTACCCTACCACTGTTTTTATAGACGAAAATCTAGAGGTTATTCAGCCTATTCCTGGTTTTCAAGGCCCTTCTACCTTTAAGATGATAATGGCGTATTTCTATGGAGACCACTATATGAAAACCCCATGGCACAAATTTGAACAAGAGTACAAATTGAATCCTGATCCATCATTGGGTCCTTCGAATTTCCAACCCTCGGTGCAACCAGTTAGAAATCATTAACAAAAAGAAAAGCATAAACCTGATCACCAGATTTATGCTTTAAGTCTTTGATTAATCTATTACTTAGAAGAACTTTCTCTTTCTAGTCTTGATTCCAAAAGCGCCTAACAAGCCTCTTACAGCAACATTCGCTACTTCTTTACCTACCTGCTTTGCTATTTTACCTTGTGCTGACGACTGTTTGGCCTGAGCTTTTCTTTCCTTTTCTTCTGCTTTGGCCGCTTCTTTTTGAGCAGCTACTGCTTCTTTTTTTGCAACTTCTTCAGCTTTCACCGCCTCTAAATTCGCTTTATAGGAATTGATTTTTTCTGACAACATTTCGAAAGCACTTTCTCTATCGACTTCTTCATTGTATTTACTAACCAACGGAGATTTCTGGATAATCTCATCTATCTCAGCCTGTGTTAATACATCCATTCTTGACTGGGGAGCTCTCATATAGCAATGTGCTAGTGGTGTTGGAATACCACCTTCTCCCAATACAGTTACTAAAGCTTCTCCTATCCCCATACCAGTGAGCAAGTCTGCAACATCATAATAGTCAGAATCAGGAAAATTCTGTGCGGCTGTCTTAATCGCTTTTCTATCTTTTGCGGTAAAAGCTCTCAATGCATGCTGGACTTTCATTCCTAATTGACCAAGAATAGCATCAGGAATATCATTAGGATTCTGAGTGATAAAGAAAATACCAACTCCCTTAGATCGGATAAGTTTTACTACCGATTCTACCTGATCTAATAAAGCATCTGATGCCTCTGCAAATAGAAGATGAGCTTCGTCTATAAATATACACAGCTTCGGTCTGTCTGCATCACCTTGCTCAGGAAACTCAGCGTACACCTCTGCAAGCATTTGTAGCATGAAAGTCGAGAATAGTTTTGGCTTGGACTGAATGTCAGTAAGTCTAAGTATGTTGACCATACCCTTGCCATTTTCATCAATTCTAGTAAGATCTGAAACCTCAAATGAACGTTCTCCAAAGAAGATATCTGCGCCTTGTTGCTCCAGCTCTACAACCTTTCTGAGTATCGTACCGGTACTTGCGGATGAGACAGATCCATAATCTTTCTCTATTTCTTCTTTACCCTCATTAGAAACATACTGCAGTGTTTTCTTTAAGTCCTTTAGGTCAAGTAGAGGCAAATTGTTATTATCACAGTACTGAAAAATGACAGACATCAATCCAGATTGATTGGCATTCAATTCGAGAATCTTGGAAAGTAGGATGGGTCCAAACTCTGATACAGTTGCTCTTAATCTTGCCCCTGGTTCACCAGAAAGGGTAAGAAATTCTACAGAGCTCTTCGCAGCCGTAAAGGGCAGACCGATTTTTTCATGACGTTCATCTATTTTAGCATGCCCAGGACTGGCGGCTGCTATACCTGACAAATCACCTTTGATATCCATAATGAGGCTAGAAACGCCATGGTTAGCTAATTGCTCTGTAATGACTTGAAGTGATTTAGTTTTTCCGGTACCCGTTGCACCTGCGATAAGACCATGTCTATTCATGGTTTTTAGAGGAAGTTTTACATGACAACCAGTAACTGGCTCTCCCTCAAATATTCCAGCCCCTAACACTATAGATTCTCCCTCAAAGGTGTAACCTTCTGAGATGCTGGATGCAAAAGCTTCTTTACTCATTACGACTTCTTTTTTATTAATTATTAGTGATTATCTATTTCTGATTATTCCAATGTTTGATTCTCTGGTCAAATCGACTTTTGCTTATCTGCCATGAATTCACATTAAAAGTACTTTCCAAAGCTTCTTCATTTTCAGTACTTGCAAACAGGTTGGTATATAAGTTCAAGCCAGACTGCTTTTCTATCTCGTCAATAGATACAGCAAACTTTCGCAAATGATCAGATTGCGTATCATGAGGAATAATAAACCCAATACCCTTCTCTGATTTTCCTTCTAGATCTAACACAGCCTTGAAGAAGGCATCTGGCACCGCCACCTTGGTGGAACCGCCAATCTTCTGATACTTATCGTCATAAAAGATAGGTCCTGATACTATATAAAGGACATCATTATCATAAGCCCAGTCTCTTACGTTTTCTTCCAATTCTCGCCATATGCCCCCATTGAAGTTTCTGAGTTGAGGCGCCATGTTTGACATAAAGAAGCTCTCACGCATTGCCTTCTCACTAAATGCCATGTCTCCAGCAGGTGCCATGTGACCTCTTGTATAACCACTGTTAATATAGTCACCGTGCTTGGCTGATTTACCTTTGACTTGGTCATCTAACAAAAATCTTCTTGCTCTTGGGACATTTTTTATTTTGAGAGATTCCTCTGTCAGTTCGTAGGCAACCCAGTCAGGAATCTCTTTTTTGGTGTTATAGCCTATAGAGTAATAGCTATGATGTACTATATCTGAATTTTTTCCTTTAGGCAAATATTGCCTCCCTGATAATTTTATTGGAATAACAGTAGAATCTCCTTCCCTCTCGTTGTAAGAATTAGATCTATCTGGTGAGTTAAATTTTAAAAAAGAGAATATCATTAGGCCTATGAGTATGACCGTTGTAAGTACAGCTTTGCCTATAAATGAACTTCTCCTTCCTTCTTTACCGTGGTTTCTTCTAAATTTTGCCAAATTTGATTTAAATATGATTTTAAGTTGAAAATCGATTAAAGATAATCTAAACCCACGCTTTTGAGACGCATACTTTTGGTGATGGTGACATGTTTTGTGATTAATTATTGCTATTCGCAGCAAGGTATATCTGTAAACTCAGGTGGGTTCAGTTCTGGTTTAGCTGGTATATCCACTGTATTATCAGGCGCAGATGCCTTATTGACTAATTTTTCATCTACAATTGGATCTACTTCACCATTATTCCACGCCTCTACAGCAAGACGATTTAATCTATCGGAGCTTTCAAGCTTTTCAGCTGCCGCCGCAATTCCAATAAGAAATAACAGTTATCTGGGATTAGAATTATCTAGCTATGGGTTTGAGTTTTTTCAGGATAGACTTGTCTCACTGAAATATGCGCATAGACTCAGTGAAAACATAGCCCTTTCTGGCGCATTTGGACTGGATATGCTGGATTTAGGAGATTTTGGCCAGAAATCGACATTCACCTATCAGCTAGGGCTCTCAGGGACCATTGTAACAGGGTTGCGATTCGGTTTTACTGCGTCTAATATTGATACCCAAAATATAGAGCCTAATACCAGATTGATATCAGATATAAGAATAGGATTTGCTTATGAACTCTCTGATAAAGTTCAATTATTGGCAGAACTAGATAAACCACTCTCTGACGAACTTAGCGTTAAAGTAGGATTGGACTATGCACTGCACTCGAAATTTAGTGTAAGGACAGGCTACAATAGTTCTCCAGGGCAGACTTCCTTTGGATTTAGCTATGGCATTACAGACAATTTGGGGTTGGATTTCGCTGCATTATATGACCCGCTGCTAGGTATAACCCCAGTTATTAGTTTCGTTTGGGAGGGTTCACGTATTGACGATTCCTTACGTTAAACAAGGGAATTGGTCTCCATTCGCGAAAAACTGAATACTTTAAATTTTTTTCTAATATATATCTGTCTATAGTCTAAATGCTAAGTTGGTTTTTGGAGGACAATTATTCCTGCATTTGTGACGATGTTTCTGAAATGACTTGTATATATTAGTCTTGTCAAAATCATCGGCCACATGGATAACACAAAATACTTAGTACTACTTGTTAATCTTTTCTTTTTTCAAGCACTAATTGCTCAAAACCATCAACATCATGACCACACTCATGAGCATGATTTGGTATCAGAAGGACACTACCTGAAAGAAATAAGTCTCGATGAAGACTTTTTTCATCAGGCTGTACAGAATAGAAGCAAATCTATTACTGTCAAATATCTAAATCAAGACATCGCTTTCGAACTTCATGAGTTTAAGTTCTACGATGGAGACATCAATCCAGTTCCAGGCATGAAAGCTTTCAGAATGAGAGCTATGGATAATTCCCTATTGCAGGGAAGATTGGTAGTGAGTTCTCAGGGTGTCAACTTGATGTTCCTTAATCAAGGAATAATGGTGAGACAGTATTATCAGCACACTGATAGCGGAAAAAGATATGTCGAAGAGAAAGGAATCTCCTTCAAAGATATGCCCCACTCCAACTGTGGACCTTCTAGTCAAGAAAGTATACCAGGACAAATTTTAGAAGGTAAAAAGTCTGATTATACTGAATCCATAAATAAGAGATTTGGTAATCATAAAAGAGTTTTCAGAGTTGCAGTAGTTACCAGTGGTGAATATTATCGGGCTAATGGTAATAATGGTACAGCTGTAAGAGCTGCAGTAGTAGAACAGATGATAGCCATATCATTCATATATGAGCAGGACCTTAACGTTCAACTAATTCAGGCTACTGGAAGTCCAAGAGCTGATTATACGGATCCTCTAACTGATCCATTTATTCCTCAAGGAGAAAGAACAGGAATGGCTGGAAGGGAAGTTGAAGATAATTTCAATTCTAATAGATATGATATTGGTCATTTATTCCATACACATCCTAATGGCGGTGATTGGCTTGCTAATGGAGGTGGATCAGGTGGTGTTGCTGCTTTAGGTTCAGTTTGTAGAGAAGGTAGTAAGGGAAATGGATGGAGTGGTAGTTTCGATAATAGTACCAATGGTTTCATTAGCTTGGCAGCCCATGAATATGGTCATCAATTCGGTGCTAGGCACACATGGAATGGAGAAGGTGGATCATGCGATGCAGGTAATATTTCGCTAGCTAACACCTACGAGATGGCGAGTGGTGTGACAGTTATGTCTTATAACGGTATATGTGGTGCAGGACAGAACGTACTGTCTGCAACTAATGAAGTGAGTTCAGAAGCCTTCAATTATTTTCATGTAGCTAGTCTAGTTGATATGACGAGACATTTGGAGTCAGCTGTTGCAGCCGATTGTAATATAGATGATTGGATATTGGATGTCAATAACGAACCAGTAGCTAATGCTGATCCTTGCGGCGCAGTATACCGCATTCCTACGAGTACGCCATTTTTCATAACTGGAGAAGGAACGGATGTAGATGGAGATACCCTGCTTTATACTTGGGAGCAGTTTGATAATGATCCTAGTGGTGGGACTCAAGGTGAAATAGGTGATGAAGCTGCTATGAATAATGCCGGACCGATATTTAGATGTTATCCACCGAATAGAAACCCAACCAGATACATTCCAAAAAGAGGATTGCAACTTGAAGGTTTTAATTCATATGAATTTGAAGTTTTGCCTAGAAGAGCAAGAAGTCTAACAATGAGATTTATTGTCAGAGATAATGCTTTTGATGGTGGTGCTATAGATTATGATGAAGTAAATATTCAAGTAGTCAGTGCTAACTTTAGGATTACATCTCCTAATGGAGGTGAGTCATTTACTGCAGGAGAAGACCTACGCGTAGAATGGGATTTAGATGGTGCTGAGAGTTTATGTGACAGAGCCCAAATTAGAATTTCAGTAGACGGAGGAAATTCATTTCCATATGTAGCGGCAGGAGATGTCGATTTCGGAAAAGGATTCGAGGATATTACAATACCAGTAAGTGTCCCAGCCTCAGATAGAATGAGATTCCAAGTGATATGTGCTGATTATGAGTGTTTTGGTTTTTATGACTTTTCAAATGATGATATCCAACTAAACTCACAATGTAATTCAGTCTCTAGTGAAATGTGTAATACGGAGCCGCTTATAGTTGATTTTAGAGATCAAGAATTGGACTTGGCTAATCCTATAGCCCTAGGTTTCGAAATGGTGAACTATATTAAAGAAGTAGAGCCTGTTCCTCCAACCATGGAATTAGCCGCATTTAGTAATGCAAGTAGAGATGGCTGTAATCAGAGAGGAACAGATAATCCATTTGACCAAATAACAATAACACCAACTGAATCTGGCGTCTATCATTTTGAATTTAATGATGATGGTTCTAGAGATATCAGAGCCTACTCGGTATTTGACAAAGCCACATTCAATTCTGATAACGCCTGTGAATCATTTGTGGGTTCTAATACACATTATTCTGGAAGTCAATTCATCGCCAGAAGATATATGAGAGTAGATCTTGAGGCCTGTAGGGAGTATGTCTTAATTTCTCAGGTAACAACTAATAATGCCTTTAATACAGCCATAAGAACCATTTATGGGCCTGGTCAATTAATGGGAAGCACACTTGATAATGTAACCACAACCTTTGTGGCAGTGAGTGCAGCAACTAACTTAATAACAGCTGTTTCAGAAACGGGAGACTTTGTCTCACTTATACCTGGTGAATATAGAATACATAGTGTGGTATATGATGGTGTAAATCCTGATTCATTTATCGGAGAATCATTGTCACGTATTACAAACATGGGTTGTACTTCATCGAGCTCTGGATTCAAACCTATAACAATAAATTCTTCATGTGCTATAGTCGATTTGGAGGTGAACACTACAGAGGCCTGTAGCTTTATAGATAATCTTTATAATGTTACTTTATCCTTCAGAGTTGAATTAGGACCGACCACTGGAAACATTATTGTAAATGAACAGTCCTTCCCAATAAATGGTAGCTCATTTGAACTAGAGTTAGTGGATCTACTTGCTGATGGCCAACCAGTGGACCTTGAATTTACTTTTACAGCTGATGATGGTTGTGCAATTACTCAAAGTGCCGTTTTTATTGCTCCTGAAAACTGTTGTAGAATAGATCTGGATTTAGGTGACCAAAGATTGTGTTTAGGAGAAACCGCAGTATTGGATGCTGGAAATGATGGCCTGATATATACATGGTTTATGGACGGTGATTTGTTGTCAGTTAATACACAAACGCTTGATGCCACAGTCCCTGGAGACTATATGGTAATTGTAGAAGATATAAACGGTTGTCAAAAAAGTGATTTTACAACAGTAGCATTCGACACCCCTCCTGTAGCTGAAATTACCACGGAAGATGTTGATGATGCATGTCCTGGAGATGATGTATTAATTAGATCAGATGTAACAAATTTTGACAGCATAGCCTGGCTACTAAATGGTGTAGAATTAGAAGATTTTACTAATGACAGAACGATTAGTGTAAAAGATGGCGGGATATATGAAATTCAGGCATTTAATGGTGGTTGCATGGTAAATGACTTTATAACAGTTGCCTTATTACCGACAACAACCTTTTCTTTAGATACTGAAGATGTACAAGAGTGTTTAGGATTTCCTATAACGATTACAGCGAGTGATCCAGACTTGGACTACACCTGGGAACTGTTTGGAGATGGAGAAGTAGCTTCTGGAACGAACACTATTACGCTTCCTGGTGAGTCCAGTGATGAAAGTGGTAGATATATTGCGATAGGAGTTAATGAGTTTGGATGTGAATTTAGAGATACAGCCAGAGTGGATTTTGAGAATATACCTGAAATTAACTTAGGTGAAGATTTAGAGGGATGTGCAGATGAGTTTTTCAATCTTAGATCTGATCATTCACCTATAGAATGGTTTGTAAATGGTGAGCTACAAGGATTCTCCACAGGTATTTTTAATAGTGCACCTGCAGGAACAATAGAAGCAGTAGCAACTATTTCTGAAAACTGTATTGTAAGAGATACCATTGTCATTACTGTATTTGAATCACCACCACTGGAAGCAGGCCCCAATTTATCATTCTGTGAAGGGTCTATTATAGACACAACAATCGTTGTAGGTGAAAGAAATGGAACACAGTATACCTATTTGCGCAATGGTCAAACTATTACGGGAGTCTCCTCCTTCTCTGGAGAATTAAGAATTACCGAACCAGGTTCATATGATATCATTGCACAGGATACTGAAACAAGATGTAACTCGATAGATAACATTATTGTTGAGTTCGTAAGTAATCCTACAATCACCTTGGTCGATGCACCTCAGTCTTTATGTTCTGGTAATGAAGAAACGATTACAGTTGATGCTTCTACAGCAGGTATAGCTTGGTTCTTAGATGGCTCACTTCTTGACGAATCTGAACCATCTATTACTATTTCTGAACCAGGAACCTACGAAGCTTTTGTAGGTTTTAATCAAGACTGTGAGGCAAGTGTCTCAGTTACTGTTGATGTTATCCCTTCACCAATGGTTAATCTGCCTGAGATTGTGGAATCCTGTTCTGGTATCCCGGTCGACTTAACTGGAACTAATGATAACAGTCTTACGATACGTTGGCTTCGGGATGGAGTGATTATACCTGGTGCTGAATCAGGGACATTTACAGCCGTAGAGAGTGGGCAGTATATTATCGCAGTATCTGATGCTATGGGTTGCCAATCTAGAGATACTTCTAATGTTGTATTCCAGGATAATGCTACTGTAGAGCTTCCAGATGAACTTACATTCTGTACAGGTGATATTGGGACAATTACTGCTAATACCACGGCCAATTTACTCAGTTGGTTTAATGGAACAGAATTACTGCCATTCACGGAAAGAATAATAGAAGTTACTGAACCTGGTACATATAGAGCTGTAGCACAAGAAGGACAGGCCTGCGAAGTGTCAGATATTGTAGAAGTCAGTTTTGCAGATAGACCAGATGTTATGCTTCAAGCTGATAATGCATGTCAAGGAAGTGACCTGGTAGTCATTGCAGGACCAGATGGTGATTTTGAATATAGTTGGTTTATCAATGGAGATCCAGTAACGAACCAAAGTGGTACACTTATATTAACAGAAACAGATTTAGGAGGGCTTACAGGAGATGTATCCGTGAGTGTCAAGAATATCGATAATGACTGTTTTACTGAGGCAGAAACGCCTGTAACATTCTTAGATGGAACTACTATATCATTAAGTCTTGAAGGTGCCTCATGTGGCGCAGGTGATGGACGAATAATAGCAGATACAGATGCCACTACTTTACAGTGGTTTTTTGAAGGTATGCCGTTGACAGAAACAGGAACTTCACTAGAGATTACTCAGGAAGGAACCTATACTGCCACTGCAGGTATGGCACCGTGTATAGCAGAAGAAAGCATTGATGTAACTTTTGGAAATGCTCCGGATATTATGATAGTAGATCAATTTGCCTGTGGTGCAGAAGACGCTATGTTTGTCGCAGGACCAGATGGTGCTTTTGAATATAGTTGGACAATTAATGGGTTTACTCAAAATGAAACTTCAGGAACGCTGGTAATCCCATTTGGTAGTATACCTACTGGAAGAGAAACAATAGAAGTCACAGCTAAAAATCTTAATGATGATTGTGAAACATCATCTGAGGCGACTGTTGAATTTTTAGACCTTCCTGAATTATCACTAACCCCACCGACTGATTTGTGTGAAGGCAACCCAGAATTTTTAGTTGCAAATTCAGATCAGTCAACAATCGCTTGGTTCCAAGATGGAGATGAATTAGATGAAACATCTGCGGTATTATCAGTAGAGACTTCTGGTCTATACTTAGCTGAAGTACGAAATGGCGGTTGTATCGTGCGGGATAGTGTGGAGTTAGATTTTGCGGATTCTCCAGACATAGAGATAGGAAATATTTCGTCCTGTTCTTCTGCGGATGCAGTATTTGTAGCAGGTTCAGATGATTATCAGTATGAATGGACTGTAAACCAATTCCCTTTACCTGAAACTTCAGGTACCCTAACAATTTCATCTGGACTGATTCCAGGTGATATGGCTGAAATAGGCGTAACAGCAACGGGGAGTAATGGGTGTCAAACATTTAGAACAGCCACTGTCCAATTTATAGAATCCTCTGATTTATCACTATCTGCACCTCAAGCGGTATGTGAAGGAGAGTCTGCATTCATTACCGCTGAGACTGATGTTACAGCTCTTAGTTGGTTTAGAGATGGAGTGCCATTACAAGAAACAGACGATAGATTAGAGATTACTGAACCAGGGCTGTACTTAGCTATAGCTGGCGCAGGTACTTGTGCCACTAGAGATTCTGTTTTAGTAACAGCTGACAGTTTTGTAGAAGGACCAATGATATCACTTAGTAATGTCACTAGCTGTGCTTCTGATGATGCAGTATTTACAGCTGGGTCTGACGATTTAGACTATGAGTGGTTTATAGGAGGTGTAGCGCAACTAGAAACAAGTGGAACACTGACGCTTTCATCTAATATGGTCCCTGGAGGTATTGCAGAAATAACAGTCATTGCAATTAATGACGATGGTTGCTCTGCAATGGCAATGGCAAATGTTGAATTTACAGATTCGCCATTACTGACTTTGGAAACACCTACAGGAGCATGTGTCGGAGAATCAGTTACAATTACTTCTGAAACAAATGTATCCTCTTTAGTGTGGTTCTTCGATGGAGATCAACTCATGGAAGATGGAACAAGTTTGGTTATAGATGAAAGTGGGACGTATACGGCAGTTGCTGGTACAGGCATATGTGCTGCCAGAGATAGTATTATGATAGAATTTGCTGAAGCACCAGATATTAGTTTGGCAAGCCAACAAGAATGTGCTGGAGTACCTGCCACATTTGTAGCAGGTCCTGATGGGGACTTTGAGTATGTCTGGTTTATAGACAATGAAGAGCAATCAGAGCAATCAGGAACTTTTGTGGTTAACGCCTCAGATATTAATGGCCTTACAGCCATGGTTTCTGTTCAGGCAATAGATAGAACACAAGGATGTAGTACAACCTTAGAGGCCTCTGTAGAATTTTTAGATGCACCATCACTAGCTATCTTAGATCCAGGTCCAGTATGTGAAGGATCATCTACCTTCTTGGTAGCTGACACAGATGTCCAGAATATTGAGTGGTTTATTGATGGCGTAATGCAAACTACGACTGAGACGTCTATAGAAATTACTGTAGAAGGGGAATATGAAGCAAGAGCGGGATCAGGTATGTGCGGTGTGTCAGAATCGTTAACTATCACGTTACAATCAGCGCCAGAAATAGAATTGGGGAATGAGTCTGAGTGTATCGGAGAGATTGCTGAATTCATAGCCGGTCCAGATGGTGAATACGAGTATGTGTGGACTGTAGATGGAGAAGAAGTTAGTGAAACTTCAGGTACGCTAAGGTTAGATGAATCCGAGATTGGAGGAATGAGTGCTGTCGTTACAGTTGTCGCAACAAATCTAGATGGTTCATGCCCAACTCAACTAGAGGCTATTCTTGAATTTTTGGATACCCCATCTCTAGCTATTCTAGATCCTGGTCCAGTATGTGAGGGATCAGCTACTTTCTTAGAAGTGGATACAGATGTACAAGCTATTGAATGGTTAATAAATGGAGAAGTACAAGCAACTACAGGAACATCAATAGAAATCACTGAAGAGGGAGAATATGAAGCTAGAGCAGGTTCAGGTATGTGCGGTGTTTCAGAAACTATAACTATTACGCTGCAATCCGCTCCAGATGCTAACATAGCAAACCAGTCTAAATGTACTGGGGAGATAGGAGAATTTGTTGCAGGTCCAGATGGAGAGTTTCTATATGTTTGGTTGGTGGATGGAGAAGAGGTTAGTGAAACTTCTGGTACTCTAACCTTGGATGATACGCAGATAAGTGGAACGAACGCTATAGTATCAGTAATAGCAACTAATTTGGATGGCTCATGCGCAACTGAAAGCGAAGCGATTCTTGAATTTTTGGATACACCAGAATTATCTATAGATGCACCAGCAGATATATGTGCAGGTCAAATTGGAGAATTGACGGCACAAACAGATGTTCAGACATTAAGATGGTTCTTAGGTAGCGAAGAACTTCCTCAGACTACGACAACTATTGAAATTACAGAATCAGGAGATTACAGAGCCATAGCTGGAAGTGGTGATTGTGCGGTTGAAGAAATGATTACAGTCACTTTTTCTGATGCACCACAATTGTCTATAGATGCAGATATGGAAGCTTGTACAGGAGAACCCGTAGAAGTAAATCTAACAAATGATACATCTGAGCCTGTCGTATGGTCATTAGGAAATACAACTTTGCCTGACCAAGGGAATTCGATTAATGCGTTGGAATCGGGTACCTATACTGCCATGGTTACAAATAGTGCAGGCTGTAGCAGCGAGGTTTCTGTAGAAATTGAGTTTTTAGATTTCCCTATGGCGGAGATATTGAATCTACCTATGGGAGTCTGTGAAGGTGCAGGGTTTGAAATTGAAGCTGAAAGTGATGGCGACAGATTTGAGTGGTTTGATGAGAATGGTCCTATTTCTGGAGCAACTGGTCTTACGCAAGAATTTAATGAGTCTGGTGATTATACCTTTGTTGCTTATAATAGAATAGACTGTCCGACAGAGATTCCGTTTACCTTAGAATTTATACCTGCACCTAGTGCAGACTTAGGAGCTGATATAAGAGAGTGCGCAGATCAAGATGTACAGCTTGAGATCGCTAATGACCCAGATGTAGAATACGAATGGTTTTTAAATGGCTCGCCTCTTGGTGAGACAGGAAACAGCATCACGGCAACGGAATCTGGAGAGTACAGCGTTGTGGCAACAAATTCATCAGTTGGTTGCTCTTCCGATGATTCAGTTATTGTAGAATTGGTAGATTTTCCAATGATAACTAATACAACAGGAAGTGATCAGATTTCTATCTGCGATTCAGAATCAGGCACACTTTCTATAAGCTCAGATTCGGACATGCTAACCTGGACTTTAGATGGAGCTACTATCGCTGAAGATGTAGATAATATAGACGTTACAGAACCAGGTACATATATTGTTACCGCAACTACAGATATAGGTTGTGAAACCTCATTTGAATTTGAAGTTGATGTCATCATATTGGATATGATTCAACTTGCAGATGTGTCCCTATGTCCAGGTGATGATGCTGTAACCTTATCTATACCTGGCGATTTTGATTCATATCTTTGGTCAGGAGTAGGCATATCAGAAACAACCCAATCTATAACGATTCCTTGGACAGCGGTACAAGCTATTACAAGTAATACTGTAACAGTGATGGGTGCACGAGATGGATGCGAAGCGGAATCTTCTTTCGAACTGACATTTTTCCCTGAAGTTACAGCGGCAGTTGTAGACATAAACCCACAAATCTGTGTTGGAGAGAATGTACAATTAGATGCAAGTGGCGGTCAAAATTATAGTTGGACAGATCCTAATAATTCTCTAAGTGGTACTAACATAGCCAACCCAATAGCTAGTCCTGATGTCACTACAACTTATCAGCTCAATGTGACTGATAGTAATTGTCCAGCAGGTGGTGCCCAACTTGAAGTAACTGTCACAGTAAACCCACTTCCAGATGTCACTGCAGGAGATGACGTCTCCACAATACCAGGAGAATCAGTTACTTTGATAGCAAGTGGTGCTAATACTTATGAATGGGATAATGAAGACCTCATTGATGGCTCTAGCTTTGGTAATGAAGTAGAAGTGAATATTTCTGAAGAGACAACATTTACAGTTATAGGAACTGATATAAATGGATGTAGCAGCTCCGATGAAGTAGTAGTTTCTATTGTCAATGATCCATCAAGAGTGATTACTGTTATCAATGCACTTACACCAAATGGTGATGATGCCAATGATGTATTAGAGTTTGCAGGATTAGAGTTATTCCCTGATAATAGAATTGCAATATTTAATAGATGGGGTAACATCGTATTTGAAAAACGTGGGTATCAGAATGATGATGTAAGATGGGATGGAATGAGAAATGGAGAAGAGCTACCCGCAGGCACCTATTATTATATATTAGAATTCGGGGAATTTCAGATTAAGAACAGCTTAACTATTATAAGAGAATAAGAGATGAAAAATATACTAATTGTTACTATAGGTTTATTCTTGTGTGGTGCGGTCAATGCACAACAAATCAGTCATTCGACACCAATTCAAGAATTGCAACATATCTGGAATCCAGCATTTACTGCTCCAGGGACTAAGTTAGATGCGTCAGTTTATTTTAGGAAACAATGGGTTGGTTTTGAAGGCTCCCCTACTACTGCTGTGGCTTCTATTCAATATCCGCTTGCAGATTATAACATGAGTGTAGGTGGACTATTGATATCAGATAGAACTGGTCCCGTTGCTAAGAATGGAATTCAGCTTAATTATGCTTATAAGTTAAAAGAACTGATAAACAGAGATGACCAATTGGTGCTAGCTGCCAATGGTTTCTTTCATCAATTCTCTTTAGATGCGTCTAGTCTAGTTGTCAGAGATGTGGATGATGTTCTACTTACTTCAAATAGACAGACAAAGTTTATTCCTGCATTCGGGTTTGGGTTTGCATACTTCTCTAATACAGAGGAATATAATGGTGATAATGCTTTTTACTTTGGCATCTCTGCCTTACAGATTCTAGAAAATGATTTGCTCTTGGATGCAGGTAATGCAGCACGAGCTCGTCATTTCTATGTCAACATGGGAACGAAGCTATATGGATATGACCATTACATAGAACCTTCTTTTCAAGTGAATTTTGTTAGACCAGATATTATTACTTATCAGCTAGGTGGAAAATTCGAGCTTGAAGAAGCATTCTGGGCAGGTATATACTATTCTAGTGTCAATGATGTCTCCATTAATGGTGGCGTTATTCTGGATGAAGTAGCAGGCAGGTACACACAACTTAAAATAGGTGCATTAGCTACCATAAACGGTGGTTCATTACTTACAGCTGGTACCAGTTTTGAGTTATTCGTTTCTTACACATTGGATGTAGATTAAGTTCGTACACATATATTTAAGATTAGTCCATGAACGAGGTGGACTAATCTTAAATAAGAAGTTCTTAACATCCACACTTTACTATCTTTGAGGCAAATAATAAAAAGTGTCAGTACTTATATTCTTTGTAATCTCCTACATTCTCTTGAGCATAAGTCTATATATGCTCTTCCCGAAAGCTGGTGTACCTGCGATTAAAGGCTTGATACCTGGTGTTAACTTTATAGAATGGGCAAAATTAATTGGAAGACCAGCATGGTGGCCCATACTGCTTTTGATTCCTATAGTCAACATTTTCATTTTTGCTGGTATGGCAGTTAATCTTGTCAGATCATTCAAAAAGTACAGATTTGGACATAGTGCGGGTGCTGTAGCCTATGCACCAGCTTCTTTCTTTTGGTTAGCAAATAATGAAACCGCAGTTTATGATGGCCCTAATTTGCCTAAGGAAAAGGCCTATCTCAAAGAGCTCAAGGATCTAAGAAAGAATAAAGACACTAGTGGTATTAGTAGATTAATGGATAAAAGCCCTTATAAAAAATCTCTAGGAAGAGAATGGGTTGAGTCGATATTCTTTGCTGTGTTCGCAGCTACCTTTATTAGAATGTTTCTTTTCGAGGCATTTGTAATACCTACCCCTTCTATGGAAGGCTCACTAATGGTTGGTGACTATCTGTTTGTATCCAAAACCAGTTATGGTATAAGAACACCCATGACCTTAGCTGCCTTACCGCTGCTGCATAATAGAACGCCGTTAATTGGTACTGAATCATATTTAAAGAAACCTAGTCTGAAGTACAACCGACTAAAAGGTACTGATAAGATTGAAAGGAATAAGCCTATTGTATTTAACTGGCCTGTAGGGGATTCAGTCTACATAACAAAATCTAGGTCCTACACAGTTGGCCAAGTCAAAAGGAATTCAGCTTATCTAGCTGATAGAGAATTGAAAAGCAAGGTGAAGGCAAAGGACTTTGTGGTGAGGCCGTTAGATAAGAAAGATCATTATATAAAACGCTGTGTAGCTATGCCCGGTGATACCCTCCGAATAGTTAATAGACAAATATTTATAGACGGTTCACGTGGAGAGAATCCTAAGGAAATGCAGTTTCTAAATAGTGTGAATCCTCCTTCAAGTGGTTTCAACATTAAGAAATTAGAGGAATGGGGAATTGGTGATACATACACAGATAGAAGTGGAAGAAATAGTTATCATCTCACAGAAGATCAGAAAGAGAAGTTAGAGTCCATAGGAGCAACTACAACATACTTCCAACCCCCTGTGGAACCAGTTAAACTATTCCCTCATAATCCTAAAATTACAAAGGGATGGACTTTAGATAACTATGGACCTATTTGGGTCCCAGAAGAAGGATCTACTACAAAACTATCTGTGAATAACTTAAGTCTCTACAGAAGGATAATAGAAGTGTATGAAGGCAATACGCTTGAGGTCAAAGGTCAGGACATATATATAAATGGCGCGCAAGCAGATTCCTATACCTTCAAGCAAAATTATTTCTGGGCGATGGGTGACAATAGACATAATAGTGAGGATTCCAGAATGTGGGGATTCGTCCCGATGGATCATATAGTAGGAAAGCCAATAATGATTTGGTTTTCCACAAGAAATGCAAGATTGTTTGATGGCATTCGATTTAATAGGATTGGACTTTTAAGTGATAATGATGGTTATTAGAAATCTCATACTTATAATAGGTTGTGTGATTTGTATTGGTGTGACACTACAGGCACAACTACCGACGACGAATATTTATCATTTCAAAATGACAAAGGTGTCTAGCCAGTATCGTGTGTCTTCTCCACAATTTCTTACCCAATTCAATAAGTCTGGTTATAATAATCAACCGGCATTCTTTGAAGATAAGGTGGTGTATTTTACGACTGACTATTATGATAAGGAACAAACCGAAATAGCGAAGTTTGATTTTTATGAAGAGAGTCTTACTAGAATTACTTACACACCTGAAAAAGAATATTCCCCAACCAAACTTCCTCACACAGATGGATTTTCTGTCGTACGCGTAGAGGATGATGATAAAACTCAGACATTGAGTATCTACCCTCTTGACGGTATTGGTTATCCCAAAAGGTACATGAACAATACTTCAAATATTGGCTATCATGCATGGTTAGATGGTAATTATGTAGCTCTCTTTCTTGTAGAAGAGCCAAATCATAACTTGGCTATAGCAGATGCTATAAGCGAACGTCGAAGAATTATTATAGATAAAGTGGGTAGATGTCTTAAGAAGAACAACCTTGGAGAAGTTTTATTCGTTCATAAACAAAATGATGACCAATGGTTTATTAAGTCATATAATCAGAGCACGAAGAAAAGTACACAGATTATAGAAACCCTGAAAGGGGCAGAGGACTTTGAGATACTTGTAGACGGAACCATTTTGATGGGAGCAGGCTCTATCTTATATAAGTATTCACCTGGAAAGGACAGCGAATGGAAAAAGATGTCGGATTTAGAACAATACGGAATTACAAGCATACAGCGAATATGTGCAAGAAAAAATTCTTTAATTGTAGTCAATGCCAATTGAATGCTCTTTTGTTATTAGCGACACTATTTATATGAGAATATCCATAATTTTATAGAAAGAGCAACATGAAATACCAACTTCTACTATTTCTTCTTTCGCTTTCTCTATATGGAGTTTCCCAATCTCGTCAACAAATTGAGGAGGAGAAATTTGATAAGTGGATAGTGAAGTTGGATGTAGAAGATATGGATTCATTTATATCTGAAGTTTCTAGTCATAAGAATCCTTACCTAAAGAATGTAGATATCCTAAGTGCTAATCTTGAACTAGCTACTTTGAAGACGGTAGCTACTACCCTTCCAAAAATTACTGATTTACTTAGCCATTTTCCGATACATACTATTATTCCAGATTATAGACTAGAATTACGTGATAGGGTTCCTGATGATACGAGCTATCCAGCACAGTGGAGTATGGATAGAATTGGGATGCCTGATGCATGGGAGTTGACTACAGGTGGAACAAATCAAAATGGAGAAGATATAGTCGTTGGCGTTTTAGATTTAGGTTTTGATTTAGAACACCTTGATTTACAAGCTAACATATTCAGGAACGAAGGAGAGATTCCTGATGATGGTATAGATAATGACGGTAATGGCTTTACAGATGATTATTTAGGGCCTAATACACATACATTTGATGGCAACCACTTTATAGATGATCATGGAACTTTAGTATCAGGTATCATAGGCGCAGAAGGTGATAATGCAGAAGGAGTAGCTGGAATAAATTGGAATGTAAAAATCTTACCTGTCAGTGGTGTAGATTCTGTTTCTAAGATAATTGTAGGAATGGAGTATCTCATAGAAATGAAGAGATCATATATAGAGACGAATGGCTCAGAGGGCGCTAACGTAGTTGTGACAAATCTATCGTCAGGCCTCAAGCGTCGATTTCCTAATAGTGCTATGGTGTGGTGTGACTTATATAATACGGCTGGTGAATTAGGTATTTTATCTGTAAGCGCAGCTCCAAATGAAAACTTTGATGTTGACATAGAAGGGGATTTACCAAGTTTGTGCGCAAGTGAGTACCTGATTACCGTAACTAATACTAACCAAACAGACACAAGAGCCAGGCTATCAGGATATGGTGCCCAAAGTATAGACTTGGGTGCTCCAGGCGTAGATATCTTTTCTACTGACTTGGGTTCTACTTATGATGAGATTTCTGGCACCTCTGCGTCTACTCCTCATGTATCTGGATTGATAGCTCTATTGCATTCACTGGATTGCGTAAGATTAGGTGAGCTTGTAGATGATAGTCCGTCAGCAAGTGCAATATTGCTTAGAGATGCTATTCTTCAAAGTGTTTCAGTAACCAATGAATCTTTATCACAAACAGTAACTGGTGGACGTTTGGATGCTTTAGAAGCAGCAATAAGTATTACTGAGTGGTGTTCAGGAAACAGTATTGAAAGTTTGGAACTTTTGGAAGTGAGCTCGTCAAATGAATCACTTGATTTACGTTTCACCACAGATATATTTACAAGTCATACAATCATTTTATCAGATTTGCAGGGTAAAACCATCTTAACAGAAGAGTTTATACCCAATGTATTTAATGATTTCTTTACGAGCTTAGATTTATCTAATTATTACCTTCCAACAGGGATTTACATCCTTACGATTTTGAATGAAAATTCTATTGCAAGCAAAAAGATATTTCACTTAGAATAGGAAGACGAATTCAGAAATTTAGATAAAGGTCTTTAGTGAGATCTATATACTGCTGAGTATAAAGTGCTTTATTATTTTCTAGCTTTCTTATAGACAAGTCAAAATATTGAACTTGGCTTTGGGTTGATTTCGTTGCATGGAAAATTATCCTTGAGACAGGACCTCCTTCTTTCCCCTTTATACGCATTAGGCGTTTTAATGACAAGTTTGATTCATCTATAAGGGTAAGTATATGTTCTTGCATTGACTCTGGATAAATGCAGTAGAACTGACCCTCAGGCGAAAGTAGTTTATCAGAACAATGAATTAAATCTGCTGCTGACAATCTGATTTGATGTTTGGCAATATGTTTCCTACTGCTTAGCGCTGCTGTTTTTCCTTCAAGAAAGAAAGGTGGATTAGATACAACTGTATCGTATTCATTTTTGTACTTGCTTGCAAATTCTTGTACCGAAGCATGGATGAACTCTATGTTGCAAGAGTTGTTGAGTATTAGATTTTGGCAGGCCTCTTTTATAGATTCAGAATCTATATCTATGCCTGCAATCTCAGAATCTGGTGACTTATGTCTGGCAATAAAAGCAATCACTCCACCTCCTGTACCTATGTCTAAAAGCTTTTTAGTTTGAGTATAGTCTACCCATGCCCCCAACAAAACACCATCAGTATTAATCTTGAAGGCAGAAGTTTCATTGAGTAGTTTGAAGGTTTTAAATGAAAACAAATTTCCCTTCACACGATAATGGTCTTCTTGCTAGAATGAAATAACTATACTCTACTCTATAATGATATCATCTACTCTGAACGTTGTCGTATTCTGTGCTGCACTTCCTACATACCTGAATGCAATATGGATGTCATCTCCAAATCCAGTCAAATCTATATCTCCAGATTGTAGCCAGTTATGATCACCTGTTCCGCTATTAGCTATTGTAGCATTATCTATTTCTATCCATTCGGCATTGCGTATACCTCCCCCATCAAAATTATTAGAATATAGAACGGTAAGTCCATCATGGAAAAAGAAGGCATTTGCAGTGCTAAAGCTTAATGAACTCCGCTCTGCGGTATTTATCGATGGACTGATGAGCCAGGCTTCTGTAACTTCAGAATCATCGTTGAATGCTGATAATTGAGCATAACCATTGCCATCAAATTCTCTTTTCTGCCACACTCTCGTGCCTTCTAATGGGACGTTAATCCATCCTCCTATTTCTAAATCATCTCTATCATTTTGTTCATCAAACGAAGTATTGAAAATAGGATCATCAGACCCTGTACCAGTACTTGGGCCACTACCACCTTCACATCTCTCCATGACCATGTCTACATCATTGGTATTTCTGATTAGAAGTTGGTAATCATCATTGAACCTTCCTAAAACACCTACTATAGAGCCATTATCATTTGGGGTAAGTTGGTCTGCAAAATCTGCAAAACCACTTGTTCTCAAAATAATCTCATTTTCACTACAGTCCTCTATGAAGTGATTGACAGCAGTCAAAGTAGACGACTCAGCATACGGCGTGGATTGAGATCCATTTACAAATTGAACATCTTTTAGACTGATTAACGTATTAAGTAAGTCATCTGAGATTCTATCTATTGTAATACTAGTCGGTGTAGGCTGCCCTACGTTTTCTCCTCTTGTAATTACGGTTGGGATAAGTTCTGCAGGTATTCTTGCCATAGAACCACCCACTGGCGCAAACCCGATTTGGGGTAGGCCTGCAAAGTCGCCTAGCCAAATATCCTGCAAGTGAATGAACACCTCTCTCCCTACGAAATATCTATTCCATAACTCTACATCATCTAAGATGATGGTTATTCCAAAACTTCCGTCTTGCACCACTAATGACTTAAAGAAATTTCCTGATTGATCATCAGCAGCGACCACGCCTCTAATGTATTGGTCAAGGTTAACCTGATGGAATTCCTCTCCTGGTTCTCTCAGTGACAGCATCTCTTCTATGCTAATTATTTGATCAGCGCTAATATTTATCTCTTCTTCAGTAGGAAATGGGGGCTCATCAAACTCTCTGTCAACACAACTACTTAT